>NZ_JFJV02000130.1:0-10759 GCF_000611145.1 Cupriavidus sp. SK-3
TCGTATTCCTTTGGGTGCAAAAACCAACGCCAAACACTAGACAGAGAGAACCCCTGAGAACCCGCCATCAATCCGTAGTACTAGGACTCCAAAACGCCTGATGAACAAACTCCGCCTCGGCCAACTGCGCCATCAGCCCATCCAACACATCCCCATCGACGGAAGTCGAAGTCAACACCGCCTCAATCTCCACATCGCTATCCCCAAACGCACGCACCTCAAGATCCCGCGTAGGATAATTCCCCGCCTCCAGCGTCTGCTCCAGCAACCGCAAGGCCTGTTTCTGCGAAGCACGCGGCGCGATCACATAGACCGTATTGGTGACTTCCACCGCAGGCGTATCCATTGGCTGCTGGTTGATCCGGTTAACCACCGGCCTGAGCAATGTATTGGCGGCCAGCACGAACAGGCACCCCAACCCGGCCTCCAGTATCAGATCAGCACCGGCGCTGGCGCCGATCGCCGCCGAGCCCCATAGCGTGGCGGCGGTATTCAGCCCGCGCACATTCCCTTCCTCGCGCATGATCACCCCGGCGCCGAGGAAGCCGATCCCCGACACCACATAGGCCACCACCCGCACCGCGCCGTCGTGCCCGGCCATGCGGTTGGCCATGTCGACGAAGATGGCGGCGCCCACCGCCACCAGCACATTGGTGCGCAGGCCGGCGGTGCGTTGGCGGATCTGCCGCTCGTAGCCGATCACCGCGCCCAGCACAAAGGCGGTGGTCAGGCTGACGGTGGTGTCGAGCAGCGAGTCCAGGTTGATGTTCTGGAAAGCTTGGAGGGACATGATGGTTTTCCCCGGTCTTGAAAGTTATTGTTTTTGGTACCTGTCATTCTGTCGTGCCTGCTTTTACGCCCGCCAGGTGTCATCCTGATGTCACGGGCGGCGCGCCCCCGCCCCGCAAGGGGGGCGGGGGCGCCGCCGGGCGCTTACTGCCACCCGAACCGCCGGATATAGAAGCGCTTGACCGCCGTCACCAGCAAGGCGTAACCCAGCACGATGCCGATCATCCAGGGAAAATAGCCCGGCGGCAATGCCTCCAGCTTGAAGTATGCCGCCAGCGGTCCCATCGGCAGCCAGATGCCCACCGCCATGATCGCCACGGTGGCAATGGTCAGCGGCCAGGCCGCGCGGCTCTGGATAAAGGGCAGCCTGGGCGTGCGGATCATATGCACGATCAGCGTTTGCGTGAGCAGCCCGACCACGAACCAGCCGGACTGGAACAGCGCCTGCGCCTCCACGCTGTTGGCGGCGAACACGTACCACATCACCACATAGGTCGTGATATCGAAGATCGAGCTGACCGGGCCGAACACCACCATGAAGCGGCCGATATCACCCGGGTTCCAGCGCAGCGGGCGCGATACCAGTTCCTTGTCCACGCGATCGAACGGGATGGCGATCTGCGAGACGTCGTACAGCAGGTTCTGCACCAGCAGTTGCAGCGGTAGCATCGGCAGGAATGGCAGGAAGGCGCTGGCCACCAGCACGGAGAAGACGTTGCCGAAATTCGAGCTGGCCGTCATGCGGATGTACTTCAGCATATTGCAGAAGGTGCGGCGGCCTTCGATTACGCCTTCCTCCAGCACCATCAGGCTCTTTTCCAGCAGGATGAGGTCGGCGGCTTCCTTGGCGATATCCACCGCGCTGTCCACCGAGATGCCGATGTCGGCCGCGCGCAGCGCGGGCGCATCGTTGATGCCGTCGCCCATGAAGCCAACCACGTGGCCGTTGGCACGCAGCGCCAGCACCAGTTGCTCCTTGTGCAGCGGCGACAATTTGGCGAACACGTTGTGTTCTTCCACCGCGCGCGCCAGCGTGGGCGCGTCCATCTTCTCGATGTCCGGCCCCAGCAGCACGCGCGTGACGGGCAGGCCCACTTCGCGGCAGATCTTGGCGGTGACGAGCTCGTTGTCGCCGGTCAGCACTTTGACCGTGACGCCGTGCTCTGCCAGCGCTTGCAGCGCGGGGCGGGTGGAGTCCTTGGGCGGATCGAGAAAGGCAATGTAGCCAACCAGGGTCAGCTCGCATTCGTCGGCCACGCCGTACTGCGTCTGCGTGGTGGGCGTTTCCTTCATCGCCACCGCCACCACGCGCAAGCCTTCCTCGTTGAGGTCGTGCGTCACCTGGCGAACGCGTGCCAGCATATCGGCGTCCAGCGCCTGCGCCGTGCCGTCGATCCGCACGCGCGAGCAGATGCCCAGCATTTCCTCCACCGCGCCCTTGCAGATCAGCTCGTTGTGATCCTCGCGCTCGGCCACCACCACCGACATGCGCCGCCGCTCGAAATCAAAGGGGATTTCATCGAC
This sequence comes from Cupriavidus sp. SK-3, assembly GCF_000611145.1. Lineage (NCBI taxonomy): Bacteria > Pseudomonadati > Pseudomonadota > Betaproteobacteria > Burkholderiales > Burkholderiaceae > Cupriavidus > Cupriavidus sp. SK-3. Next base: position 2,314 of record NZ_JFJV02000130.1, read on the forward strand.
CTTGCGGTAATGCTGCGTCAGCTTCAGCTCGCTTTGCAGTTCCACATGATCGAGCACCGCGCGGTCGAGCAGGTTTTTCAGCCCGGTCTGGTAGTAGCTGTTCAGGTAGGCGTGCTGGAGCACGTCGGTGCTGACGCGGCCGAGTACATCGGTGTGCCGTTCCAGCACGATCTTGTCCTGCGTCAGCGTGCCGGTCTTGTCGGTGCACAACACGTCCATCGCGCCGAAATTCTGGATGGCGTCGAGCCGCTTCACGATCACCTTGCGCCGCGACAGCATCACCGCGCCCTTGGCCAGCGTGGAGGTGACGATCATCGGCAGCATCTCCGGCGTCAGGCCCACCGCGACCGATAGGGCGAACAGGAAGGCCTGCATCCAGTCGCCCTTGGTGAAGCCGTTGACCAGCAGCACCAGCGGCGCCATCACCAGCGCGAAACGGATCAGCAGCCAGCTCACCTGGTTGACGCCGGCCTGGAAAGCGGTGGCCGAGCGGTCGGTGCTGGTGACGCGCGCGGCGAGCGTGCCGAAATAGGTCTGGTTGCCGGTGGCAAGCACCACGGCGGTGGCCGCGCCCGAAACCACATTGGTGCCCATGAAGACGATGTTCGACAGTTCGAGCGGACTGTCCTGCCGGTCGCGCAGTTCGGCGAATTTTTCCACCGGCAGCGATTCCCCCGTCATTGCCGCCTGGCTGACAAAGAGGTCCTTGGCGGCGATGATGCGGCAGTCGGCGGGAATCATGTCGCCGGCGGAAAGCGCTACCAGGTCGCCCGGCACGAGCTTGCGGATCGGCACTTCGATCCTGGCCGGCGGGCGGGAGTGCACGTGCACGTGGAAGTATTCCGCGCTAAAGGCGGCAACGCCGGCGGCCAGGTCGCGGCGGATCACCGTGGCTGTGGTGCTGACCATGGCCTTGAGGCTTTCCGCGGCCTGGTTGGAGCGCCGTTCCTGGACGAAGCGCAGGATGGTCGACAACGTCACCATGGTCCCGATGACCAGCGTTGCCTTCATGTCCTCGGTGAAATAGGAAATCACCGCCAGCAGTGTCAGCAGCAGGTTGAACGGGTTGCTGTAGGAGTGCCACAGGTGCAGCCATGCGGGCAGCGGCTTCTCATGGTCGACTTCGTTGGGGCCGACCTGCTTGAGCCGTTCTTCCATCTCGGCGCCGGTCAGGCCGTCCTCATGCGAGCGCAGCCGTACCAGCACGCCAGGCACGTCGTCCCGGGCGGCGCGCTTCAGGGATTGCGCCAGTTGCTCCGGCACCGCGCGCGAGGGGCCCGGTTTGCCCAGCGACTCAAACATCGCCAGCCGGCGGAAGTGGTGGGTCGCCCGGCGCGTGCGCAGGAAGGCGACGAAGAGCGTTTTCATCAGGTTCATCGGTGCGGTTTCCCAGTGGTTCCCGGCGAGCCGGGCGGCGATGCGTGATCGGGTCGGAGCGGCTCTGGCGAGGCGCCGCCGTGGACGGATACTGCAAGTGCAAAAGAATGGAGGGCAGCGTGGGAGGCCAGCCTCGCCAGGGCTCGCACGCAGGTGCGGGCTGGCGTGGCGGCAATGCGGCGCCAGGCAGGGCGCGGGCGTCAGCCCGGCGGGGGGCGGTGCGCGTCGTCATGGCGCGCACCGCCATGGCAGACCGGCGGCAGCGCCAGTGCGACCAGCAGCACGGCGGCGCGGCCTGGGCGGCCCGCGTGCCAGCGCAGCATCTGCAGCGCCAGCAAGGCATGTTGTGCGATGAAGAGAGATGGCATGAGTCCTCCTTGCGCGATTGCCCGAAGGCACGCGCTGGCAGGGGCGGGTACCACATCGCGGGGCGCGGACGAGCGCGCTCCGCGGCTGGATAGCCGCAGGCTTTTGCAACGAACTGGGAGGGAGTCGCACGGAGAACCCGTGCAACGGACCACTACCCGCCGGTATCGGCTAAGGAGNNNGTGGCGATAAGACGCCTGGACTTGCCTAGCCGTTCAGAGTTTGGCCGGAGGCCAACTAGAACAACTGTCCATGGAGATGACTCCGTAGCGATAACGGGGCGAAGCGTAGCAAAGGCGATGCGCGCTTGGCAACCCTTTTCTTCCGGCTTTGTCGCGCACTAAGACGAGTCCTAAATTTCATGCCGTTCGGACCGTGCGCCGCTACGCCGGCGTGTCCGCGGGTGCGATCTCGTTGCGCTTTCATATGGCGCCTTGCACCAACCTTTGTCAGAATAGCGGGCTGCGATCCGCGCGGCATCGCGTTGTGCCCTGCGCGCACCGGATCCCTTCGGTTTCCTGTGTTCCTCAACCAGCAAGAAGTCTATGACCATAGTGCTCCCAAGTGAAACGCAGGCCGCCTTGCGTGAGTTGATCCTGTTGATTTCCCTGCACGATCAGGATGCCGCAGAAGAATACTGGGCCTCGTTTCAGCGGGCGCTAGCGCACGCTGAAACAGGCTGCGACGGCCAAATGCTGCTGTGGCCCCTGAGTGAGGCGATCGGCCATGCGGCGGGCTTCTACGTGGAATGGAAGGACACTGCCGCCCTGGTCCGCAGCGTGCAGGCTCTGTGCGACCGCGTCGGCGTGCGTGTCGGCTGGGGCGTGACCGATCCGCTTTCAAATACCTTTCTCGCGCGGCACGATGTGCCGCAATTGATGGCTATCGCGCAGGCTTCATTGCGCGCGGCGGGCTTTACGTTGTGGTGCTGGGACACGCAGGCCGATGCCTATGCAGGATGGATGATCCGCAGCCGCGACGAGGCCGCGCTGGCCGAACTCGCCAGCCGGCTGCACCTGATGATCGATCCCGCCGACGAAACCTACTGAGCCGCCACGGCCCCGCACTTGCAAACGGGGCCGCAGCGCGAATGTCGCTCGCATTCACATTTGTTGACATTTGCGAGCGTTGCGCATTGCCGTCGTCTTTCCCATTCGCCGACCTAGGCTCGCGCAGCTACCTAGGCTCGCGCAGCTAAAGCCAGCCTCCTCCACGATCCGCCGGATGCGTTCGGCCTGGCTCTCATTGTTTCCCACCGAAGCACGCGCCGTTCCCTGGAGGGCGGCATTGTGGCGGCGCCGGGCAAGCCGCGTCAGTCCCCTCGGATACCCGGATGGGTGAGCGTAACGACACAATTGTTTGCGTTACCACAATCGCAAGGCGCTAACCTGTTCGCCGAGGTGTCCCTTGCGGCATCTCATACCCGCCGGCAGCCGTGCCCTCTGCTGCCGTTTTGCCAACCAGGCCATGCAATGTGGCCTGGCTTTTTTGCCTGGGAGCGGCACTTACCCCGGCGTGCGTGATTGCGCCGCGCCGGCGCCGACGTACAATGCTGCGCCGGGGCTCGCCAGGGCCCTCACCCGGTTCGCCAATCCGCATCAACTCCTAGCCGCCAATCACGATGGAAAGCGCTGTCACCGAGATTTTCTACCGCCTTTCCACGGCGTTCTTCTGGCCGGTCGCGCTGGCGCTGCTGGTGTTGTTTGTCCTTTCGCTGGCCGATCTCGGCAGCCTGCTGGTGCAGTCGCGCCGCCGCGCCAATGCGCCGGCCAGCGATCTGCCCGCGCTGGCCAATGCGCTGGCCGCCAGCCTGCGCAACGGCACGCGGCCGCATCTGGGCGCGGCATCGTTGTCGCCTTCGCTCGCCCGTTTCTGGGACATGCTGGAAGCACGGCTGGCCCGGCTCGATTCGCACGAACACCTCGACCTGTGGCTGGATGAAACATTGCAGCGCGAGGAAATGCGCGTGGCCAACCGGCTCGACCTGACCCGCACGCTGGTTCGCATCGCGCCGATGCTGGGCCTGGCCGGCACCATCATCCCGCTCGGGCCGGCGCTGCAATCGCTGCTGGCCGGCGATATGGCCGGCATGGTCAATCACCTGGTGATCGGCTTCGGCGCGGTGGTCTGCGGACTGGTGCTGGGCGGCATCGCCTACGTACTGACGCTGACCCGCGAACGTTGGGCGCGGGTCGACCTCAAGGAAATGGAAAACCTGTGCGAGCTGGTGCTGCGGGCCCTGCCCGAGGCAGCGCATGTTCGCGGCGCGGCGCAGTTCGCCGGAGCGCACGCCTGATGGACGCGGGTCAAGGACACCAGTTCAGGCGCCGGCGCTTTGTGCGGCGCCGCCGCGCGCAGGGCGAGCTGGCGTCGGTGCACCGGGAAGACCCGCTGGCCGGCGTCGCCAACCTGTTCGACGCCTCGATCGTCTTTGCCGTGGGCCTGATGGTGGCGCTCACGCAAGCCTTCAGCCTGACCCAGCTGCTCAATCCCGATTCGCAATTCACCATGGTCCAGCGCGACCCGCGGACTGGCGAGCTGCAGTTGCTGGAGAAGAACCGCAAGGAGGTCAAGGTCAGCAAGATGTCCGCGCAGCAAAAGACCGGCGAGGGCACGCGGCTGGGCGTGGCCTACCAGTTGCCGGACGGCAGCGTGGTGTATGTGCCGGAAGGCGCGGCGCCGGGCACCCGGCCTGTCCCGGCGGCATCGGCGCCGGCTGCGCGTTGATGGGTTCGATGCCGCGCACGCCGTTCATGGTGTCCCTCGCACCGATGACGATGCTGGCGGATGCGCTGTTCCGGTCCCGCCCGTTGCATTGGCTGTTGCTCGCGCTTGTCCTGCTGTGCGGACGAGCCCACGCGGCGGGGTTGGTGGAACCTGCAGCCGATGGCGGCCGTGCCCCTGTCCGCGTGTTGCTGATCACTACCAATACCCATCTGCTGCCCGCCGCCGAGGCGCGCCTGCGCGAACTGGCGGGGCCGGGCAGGGTGCGGCTCGACGCCGTCACCACGGCGCCCGATCCCGCGCAGGTGGCCGCCGTCGATGTCGTCTACGCCTACTTCGCGCCAACTGCCGTGCTCCGGCAGGTGGCACCGGCTGTGCGCCAGGCGCGGCAGCGCGGCGCGCTGGTGCTGGCGGCGCCGGCCGCCTCCGCCGAGGCCGCCTGGGGCATCGGCATGGACGCCGCGCGCAACCAGGCCGCCGAGGCATACTGGAGCGCCGGCGGCGCCGACAACCTGGCCGGCTGGCTGGCCTGGATGGTGGCCGCGGTGCGCGGGGAGCAGGCCATCGCCGTGCCGCCGCCGCGTCCGCTGCCCACGGCAGGCATCTATCATCCGCGCGCCGCGCGGCCCTTCGCGACGCTCAAGGACTACCTGGCCTGGTATCGCGGCGGCGGAGCCGGCGGCCTGCCTGCACAGGCGCCGCTGGTCGGCATCGCCTTCTACGCCAGCAACTATCGGCAGCAGGACCTTGCGCATATCGATGCCCTGATTGCGGCGCTGGAGCGCCAGGGCATCGGCGCGGTGCCGGTGTTTGGCTGGCCGCTGTCCGGGCTGGAACCGATGCTGACGGCCGACGGCCACAGCCCTTTGCGCGCGTTGCTGACGCTGAACCTCACTATCAGCCGGGCCGAAGACAAGTCCTGGCTGGAACGCCGGGGCCTGCATGCCATCAACCTGATCGCCACGCGCGACAGCCAGGAAGCGTGGCGCGCGGACGTGCGCGGCATCGGCGGCGAGCGGCTGCCGCTGCTGCTCAACACGCCCGAGCGTGCCGGCGCCACGGAGCCGATCCTGTTCGCCACGCTGGAGGACGAGGACGGCGCCAAGACCAGCCGTGCCGTGCCCGAGCGCGCGGACGCCGCGGTGGCCCGCGTGCGGCGCTGGATTGCGCTGCAGGACAAGCCCGCGGCGGACAAGCGCATCGCCATCCTCTACTACAACAACCCGCCGGGCCGCGGCAATATCGGCGCCAGTTACCTGGCCACGCTGCCGTCGCTGGTGCAAATCATGGCGCGCCTGCGGGAAGCCGGCTACCGCACCGGCACCGCGTTGCCGGACACGGCCGAACTCACCGCGCTGCTGGAACGCAACGGCCGCAACATGGAAGAATGGTCGCCCGGCGAACTGGCAGAGATGGTGTCGCGCGGCAGGGTCAGCTTGCTGCCGATGGCGCAGTACAAGCGCTGGTTCGACGCCTTGCCGGCGGCGTTCCGCCAGTCGGTGCTGGCGGCCTGGGGGCCGCCGGAGCGCAATCCGCTGATGCGGGTTGGCGATGGCCACGGCGGGCAGGATTTCGTCATTCCGGGCCTGCGCTTCGGCAACCTGTTCGTCGGCCCCCAGCCGCTGCGCTCCACGTTCGCGCGTGCGATGGACAGCTCGCACGATACGGTGACCGCGCCGCCGCACTCCTATATCGCGGCCTACCTCTGGTACCGCCACGCCTTTGGCGCCGACGCGATGGTCCACGTTGGCCGCCACGGCACGCTGGAATGGCTGCCGGGCAAACAGGTGGGGCAGAGCGGCGACGACAGTGCCGAAGTGCTGCTGGGCGACCTGCCCAACGCCTACTACTACATCCAGGACGGCGGCGGCGAGGCGATCCAGGCCAAGCGCCGCAGCGCGGCCGTGCTGGTCAGCCACCTGACGCCGCTGATCGCCCGCGCGGGCTGGCCGGACGCGCTGGCGAAGCTGGACGAAGTGATCGAGCAGCAGGAAGCCGCCGCCGACAGCTCTCCGGCACTTGCCGAGCAATACCGTTTGCAGGCACTGGCGCAAATTCGCGCGCTGGGCCTGGACCGCCAGATCGGGCTGGACCTTGGCGCGCCCTGGACGCAGGTCGAGCCGGTGATCCACCGCTTCCTGCACAAGGTCGAGGCCGAGCCGGTACCGCTGGGCATCCATGCGCTGGGCGAACTGCCACCGCCGGATATCCAGCAGCAGGCGCTGGCCACCGTGCTCGGGAGCGCCTTTGACGCGGGCGAGACGCGCCGCATCGGCCAGGACACCTTGTCCCGCTGGGCGGGCGCGCTGATCGAGGGACGCGAGCCCGACACCGCCGGCGTCGGCGATGGGCAGCCGCTGGCGGACAAGGCGAAGGCCGCGTTGTCGATGGCGCGGGAGTGGCTGGCGCGGTTGCGCGAATCGCCGCGCCGCGAACTCGACGGCCTGATCACCGTGCTGGCGGGCCGCTACTTGCCGACCGCGCCGCTGGGCGATCCGGTTCGTACCCCGCAGGGCCTGCCCACCGGGCGCAACCTGCATGCCTTCGACGGCGCGCTGGTCCCCACGCCGGCCGCCTGGGCACTCGGCAAGCAACTGGCAGCGCAGACACTGGCGCGCTATCGCGAGGAAACCGGCGCCGCGCCGGAACAGGTGTCGATGGTGCTGTGGTACGGCGAGACCGAACGCCACCAGGGCGCGATGGAGAGCGAGGCGCTTTACCTGATGGGCGTGGAACCGGTCTGGAACGCCCGCGGCGTGGTTGAGGATGTGCGCCTGATTCCCGATGCCGAACTCGGCCGCCCGCGCGTGAACGTGCTGTTCACCATTTCCGGCATTTACCGCGACGGTTTCGGCGACAAGGTGGCGCTGCTGGACAAGGCCGCGCGCCTGGCCGCCGCCGCCGGCGACAACGCCATCAGCCGCCACGACCGCGAGGCGCGGGCAACGCTGCTGGCGGCCGGCGTGGAGCCGCAACTGGCCGGGCGCCTGGCCCGCGCCCGCGTGTTTGCCGCCAAGCCGGGCAACTACAGCATCGGCGTGCAGCAGATGGTGGAGCAGAGCAAGGATGTGCCGCAGGCCGGGGAACAGCCGGGCGCGCTGGCGCGGCAATACCTGCGCTATATGAACTTTGCGTTTTCAAGCGAAGGCTGGGGCGAAACCGCACCGCAGGCGCTGGCCAGCCATCTCAAGTCCAACCAGGCCGTGCTGTTCTCGCGCGCCAGCACGCTGTACGGCGCGCTCGACAACGACGATACCTACCAGTACGCCGGCGGCCTGAACATGGCCACGCGCGCGGTCAGCGGGCAAGCACCGCGCTTCTGGCTGCACAACCTGCGCCGCGCCGGCGAGGAGCAGACTGTCGATGCCCGCACCTGGCTGGCAACCGAGCTCAACGCGCGCAACTGGAACCCGCGCTGGATCGAAAACATGCAGCGCTCCGGCTATGCCGGCGCGCGCGAGATGTTCAAGGAGATCGAGCATCTCTATGGCTTCCAGGCCACCAGCCCGGAGCAGATGAGCGGCAGCTTCTGGCAGAACACGTATGACGTCTACGTGGCCGACAAGCACGGGCTGGGCATGGACCGCTTCTTCTCGCAAAGCAACCCGCACGCGCGGCAGGGCATCCTGGCACGGCTGCTTGAGGTGGACCGGCAGGGCAGCTATCGCTTCACGGCGCAAGAGCGCGCCGACATGGCGCGGCGCTATGTGGAATCGGTCAATCGCGACGGACTGTCGTGCTCGGCCAATAGCTGCGGCAATCCGGTGCTGATGCAATACATCGCCGGGCTGGGGCAGCAAGTCGGGCTGCCGTCGGATACGCTGCGCGCATTCGCCGAGCGGCTGGCGCGCGCCATGCCGGGGCGGGAGCCTGCCGCGCAGGGCGCACGCGCGGGATTGGCCGATACGCCCGCGGCACGGCCGGCGCGCCAGGCCGCGCCGCAGCCACCGGCGCCGCGTTCCTCCACCGCGCCAGTCAC
>NZ_JFJV02000130.1:10817-26843 GCF_000611145.1 Cupriavidus sp. SK-3
TTGCTGGAAAGCCGCGCGCTCAAGCTCGCGCAGCCCGCGCCCCTGACGGGCCTTGCGCCCCGCGAGGCACTCCGGGCCGCCGTGCTGATGCTGCTGCTGGTCGGCGCCGGCGCGGGCGCCGAGTGGTGGCGCGGCCGGCGGCGCGGACCGGCGCAAGGCTGACGCGGCACCGGTGGACAGCACCTCCGTATCTCTTTATGCTGGTCCCCTCGCAGCGGCCGGGACCGCCGCAGCTTATCGGCTGCGTGGGCATAACTTGCCAAACGCCCGCATCGCAAGCCCCGGTTCAACCCCAACGCTGAATTTTCAAATCCGCCCATGCAGACCCGTAAAATCCCCGCCACCATCGTCACCGGCTTCCTTGGCAGCGGCAAGACCACCTTGCTGCGCCATATCCTTGAAAACGCCGGCGGCCGCCGCATCGCGGGGATCGTCAACGAGTTCGGCGAACTGGGCATCNGGTGATCGTCAACGAGTTCGGCGAACTGGGCATCGACGGCGAGATCCTCAAGGGCTGCGGCATCGGCTGCGACGAGTCCGGCGAGAGCAATGGCCAGCTCTACGAACTGGCCAACGGCTGCCTGTGCTGCACGGTGCAGGAGGAATTCTTCCCGGTGATGGAGCAATTGCTGGAGCGGCGCGCCGACATCGACCACGTGCTGATCGAGACATCCGGGCTGGCGCTGCCCAAGCCGCTGGTGCAGGCCTTCAACTGGCCCAGCATCAAGAACGCCTTCACGGTGGACGCGGTGGTCACCGTGGTGGACGGCGCCGCGGCCGCCGCCGGCCAGTTCGCCGCCGATCCGGACGCCGTGGACGCGCAGCGCAAGGCCGACCCCAATCTCGACCACGAATCCCCGCTGCATGAACTGTTCGAAGACCAGCTCGGCGCCGCCGACCTCGTCATCCTCAACAAGACCGACCTGATCGACGCGGCGCAGCGCGCCGAAGTGGAAGCGCTGATCCGTCCGGAAATCCCCGCCGAAGTGAAGATCGTCGGCGCGCAGGGCGGCAAGCTGGATATCGGGCTGCTGCTGGGGCTGAACCGTGCCTCGGAGGAGAGCATTCACCTGCGGCCCGACCACCACGGCTCGGCGGACGATCCCGATCACGCCGACCACCATCACGACGAGTTCGATTCGGTGGTGGTGGAACTCGGCGAGGTGGACCGCGATCCACTGATCGATGGCCTGCGCCAACTGGTGGAAAGCCATACGATCTACCGCATCAAGGGCTTTGCCGCGCTGCCGGGCAAGGCCATGCGCCTGGTGCTGCATGGCGTGGGCCGCCGCTTCGACAGCTACTTCGACCGCCGCTGGCAAGCGGGCGAGACGCAGTCCACCCGCATCGTGCTGATCGGGCAGGATCTCGACCAGCGCGCCCTGCAGGCCGCCTTGCAAACCGCACTGGCGGGCGCCGTGCGCGCGGCTTGAGGCAGACCCGAGCCCAGGCATCCGATGCACCTGCTTTCCACCCGCCCGGGCGGCTTCGTCGACGATAACGCCGGCGTGGTGCGCATCGAGCAGAGCCCGGCCGAGATCGTGGTGCTGAGCGCGGCGGATACCACGCTTTCGCTGCTGGCCGGCGTCTTTCCGCGCCTGGGCGCGGACTTCCCCACAGTGCGGCTGGCCAACCAGATGTACCTGCGCCAGCCGGCCTCGCTCGACATGTACGTCGACGATGTGCTGCAGCACGCGCGGGTGGTGGTGGTCGATCATCTCGGCGGCGATAGCGACTGGGCTTACGGCCTGGAGCGGCTGTCCGAACTGGCGCGCGCACGCGGACAGTTGCTGGTGATGTTCTCCGGCGACCTGGCCGAAGATGCCAACCTGCTTGCGCGCGGCAATGCGCCGCAAGCGCTGGCCAGCAACTTGTGGCGCTACCTGCGCGAAGGCGGGGCGGACAACGCGGAACAGTTCTTCCGCTGCCTCGCGCACCATGCCTTTGGCCGGGGCGAGCCGGCATTGCAGCCGCGCGTGCTGCCGCAGGCAGCGATCTATCATCCGGCGCACGGCGTGGCCACGGCGGCGGACTGGCAGCGCGAATGGGAGCGTGACGGCCACCCGGGCGGGCCGGTGGTGGCGCTGGTCTTTTACCGCTCGCACCTGCAGGCCGGCAACACGGCCGTGTTCGATGCCCTGATCGCGGCCTTGCGCGCCGAGGGCATGCGCCCGCTGCCGCTGGCGGTCAGTTCGCTCAAGGACACGCTGTGCCGCGAGGTCCTGCAGCACTTGTGCGCGGAGCACGGCGCGGCGCTGGTGCTCAACACGACGGCGTTCGCGGTTTCCTCGCTCGATGCGCCCGAATCGCTCCAACTCGCCGGCGATGCGCCCGTGCTGCAGGTCATCCTCAGCGGCGGCAACCGCGAGGACTGGCTGCGCGACAGCCAGGGCCTCGGGCCGCGCGATGTCGCCATGCATATCGCCATGCCCGAGGTCGATGGCCGCATCATCACGCGCGCGGTCAGCTTCAAGGGACTGGCCTATCGCTGTCCTTATACCGAGGTCGATGTGGTGCGCTACCAGCCTGACGCGGAGCGCATCGCCTTCGTGGCCGAGCTGGCCCGCCGCTGGTGCCGCCTGCGGCAGCTCGGCAATGCGGACAAGCGCGTAGCGCTGGTGCTGGCCAACTATCCGGCCAACGAAGGGCGCATCGGCAACGGCGTGGGCCTGGATACGCCCGCCTCCGTCGTGGGCATTCTCGCCATGCTGCGCGAGCAGGGCTACCACTGCGAAGGCTTGCCGGCGGACGGCGACGACCTGATGCGCGGGCTGACCCGGGGCATCACCAACGACCTGGCGCAACGCGACCTGCGGCCGGCTTTCCAGAGCCTGCCGATGGCGGACTACCAGCGGCAACTGGCCGCCCTGCCGGAAGAGAACCGGCGTGCCATCGCCGAACGCTGGGGCAGCCCGGAACAGGATCCGATGGTGCGCGAAGGCCGTTTCATGATCGCCGGCGTGCGCAGCGGCCATTTGTTCGTGGGGCTGCAGCCGGCCCGCGCGTACGCGCTGCCCGGCGAAGCGGGCACCCAGGGCTATGCCAGCTACCACGATGCCGATCTGGTGCCGCCGCACGGCTACCTGGCCTTCTACTTCTGGCTGCGCCGCAGTTTCGGCGCCGATGCCATCGTCCATGTAGGCAAGCATGGCAACCTGGAGTGGCTGCCCGGCAAGAGCGTGGCGCTGGCCGACAGCTGCTGGCCGGATGCCATCCTCGGGCCGCTGCCGCATCTCTATCCCTTTATCGTCAACGACCCGGGCGAGGGCGCGCAGGCCAAGCGGCGCGCGCAGGCCGTCATCATCGACCACCTGATGCCGCCGCTCACGCGCGCCGAGAATTACGGCCCGCTGCAAGACCTGGAGCGCCAGGTCGACGAATACTACGAGGCGCTGGCGGTGGATCCGCGCCGCGCGCGGCTGCTGCGCAAGGCCATCCTGAAGCTGATCGTCGACCAGCAACTGCATCGCGAACTCGGGCTGGAAGCGCCCGCCGACAGCGATGGCGAAGACGCGCTGCTCAACCGCACCGATGCTTACCTGTGCGAGCTGAAGGAATCGCAGATCCGCGATGGCCTGCATGTTTTCGGCGTGTCGCCGGCGGGCCGCCAGCGGCGCGACACGCTGCTTGCGCTCGGGCGCTTTCCGGTGGGCGACGGCAAGGGCGCGCAGGCCAGCTTGCTGACGGCGCTGGCCGCCGACCTGGCGCTGGGCGGCGGCTTCGATCCGCTCGATGCCGACTGGTCCGCGCCATGGGAAGGGCCGCGTCCGGCGCAAATGGCGGCGCTCGATGCGGGGCCGTGGCGTCATCATGGCGATACGCGCGAGCGGCTGGAGATGTTGGCCACGGCATTGCTAGACGCGGCGGACGCCGGTGACGGCATGGCGCGTTCGCTGCCGCAGACCGCTGCCGTGCTGGCACGCCTGCATCGGGACGTGATGCCGCGCCTGGATGCCTGCGGCCCGCAGGAAATGCTGCAACTGTCGCGCGGGCTGGCCGGGCGCTTCGTGCCGCCCGGACCCAGCGGCGCACCCTCGCGCGGACGGCCCGATGTACTGCCCACGGGGCGCAATTTCTACTCGGTCGATACGCGCGCGGTGCCCACCCGCACGGCCTGGACGCTGGGCCTGAAGTCGGCCAACCAGCTGATCGAGCGCCACTTGCAGGAACACGGCGAATATCCGCAGTCGATCGGGCTCTCTGTCTGGGGCACCGCCACCATGCGCAGCGGCGGCGACGACATCGCGCAAGCGTTCGCCCTGCTGGGCGTGCGGCCGAAATGGGCGCCCGGCAGCTACCGCGTGACCGATTTCGAGATCCTGCCGATGGCGATCTTCGACCGCCCGCGCGTTGACGTGACCTTGCGCGTGTCGGGGTTTTTCCGCGATGCCTTCGCCAACGTCATGCGTCTGTTCGATGCCGCCGTGCAGGCGGTGGCAGAACTGGACGAGCCGGCCGAACTCAACCCGGTGCGCGCCCGCGTGCAAAGCGAGCGCGCGCGGCTGGAAGCGCAGGGCGTGCCGGCCGCCGAGGCGCGCCGCCGCGCGGGCTGGCGCGTATTCGGCGCGCGGCCGGGCGGATACGGCACGGGCCTGCAGGATCTGATCGACAGCCGCAACTGGCAGGACGACCACGATCTCGCCCAGGCTTACCTGCATGCCGGCGGCTACGCCTACGGCCAGGGCACGGATGGCGTCGAAGCGCGCGCCAGCTTTGCCGAGCGGCTGGCCAGCCTGGATGCGGTGGTGCAGAACCAGGACAACCGCGAGCACGACCTGCTCGACGCCAACGACTACTACCAGTTCCAGGGCGGCATGGCGGCCGCCGCGCGCGAGTTCGGCGGTGCCCAGCCGGCCATCTACCACGGCGATCACAGCAATCCGGCGGCGCCGCGCATCCGTACCCTGCAGGAAGAAATCGGCCGCGTGATCCGCGCGCGCGTGGTCAATCCCAAGTGGATCGACGGCGTCAAGCGGCATGGCTACAAGGGCGCTTTCGAGATGGCCGCCACCGTGGACTACCTGTTCGGCTTCGATGCCACCACGCGCGTGGTGGCCGACCACCAGTACGCCCTGGTGACCGATGCCTATGTGAACGACGCGGACACCCGCGCCTTCCTGCGGCAGCACAATCCGCGCGCGCTGCACGCCATCTGCGAGCGCTTGCTCGAAGCGGTGCAACGTGGCCTGTGGCAGGAGCCGGGCGCACGCCGCGCCCAACTGGAACAACACCTGCTCGACAGCGAGCAGGCGCTTGAAGGAATGCCCCCTTGATGAATGCGACCGCCCGGCTCCTGCGCGTGCCGTTTCCCTTCAGTGCCCTGGTGGGGCAGCAGCGTCTGCGGCAAGCGCTGCTGCTCGCCGCGGTGGACCCCGGCATCGGCGGCGTACTGGTCAGCGGGCCGCGCGGCACGGCCAAGTCGACCGCCGCGCGCGCGCTGGCCGAACTGCTGCCGGAGGGCCAGTTCGTCACGCTGCCGCTGGGCGCCAGCGAAGAGCAACTGACCGGCACGCTTGACCTTGGCCATGTGCTGCAGCAGAACGAGGTACGCTTCGCGCCCGGCCTGCTGGCGCGAGCGCACCAGGGGGTGTTGTACGTGGACGAGGTCAACCTGCTGCCGGATCACCTGGTCGACCAGTTGCTCGATGTAGCCGCCAGCGGCGTCAACGTGGTGGAGCGCGACGGCGTGTCGCACCAGCACGAGGCGCGCTTCGTGCTGGTCGGCACCATGAACCCGGAGGAGGGCGAGTTGCGTCCGCAACTGCTGGACCGCTTCGGCTTGGCGCTGGCGCTGGAGAACTGCACCGATCCCGCGCAGCGCCAGGCCATCGTCAAGGCGCGGCTGGCGTTCGACAGCGATCCCGGGGCGCTGCGCGCGCGCTTTGCCGCCGAGCAGGAAACGCTGACGCGGCAGGTGCGGCTGGCGCGCGCGGCGCTGCCGTCGCTATCGTTCAGCGATGCCGTGCACGAGCATGTCAGCGCGCTGTGCCTGGCCGCTGCCGTCGACGGCGTGCGCGCCGACCTGGTGATGCTGCGCGCGGCGCGCGCGCTGGCGGCCCTGCAATGCGACGCGGCGGTGGTGCCGGCGCATGTGGATGCCGTGGCGGAACTGGTGCTGCACCATCGGCGCCAGGCGGTGCCCGATGCCGACAGGCATGGCGATGCCAGCGATGCCGGGGAATCCAGCCGTGCCAGCGATGGCGGGGGCCATAGGGCAGACACCGGCGCGGCCGCCGGCAACCCCTGGGGAGCGCTTCCGCCGCCGTCGGCGGCCAGCGCGACGGGCATCGCCGCCGTCAAATCCGTGAGGCCGCTGCCCGCAAAAAAAGCCTGAGCCACCGGCAGGCCGCCGCCGATTCCGGGCAAGGCGGCAACCGGTGGCAGGCACCCCGTTTCGCCTCTCCCCGAGGCTACCCGGCAGGCCTGCGCATCCACTGGCCGCGTACGCTCGCGGCCAAGCGCACCGAACCGCTGGCCGCCGGCCACCTCCGCATGCGCGCCCAGCAGGCACATGCCGGCGTGTTGCATTGTTTCGTGCTCGACTGCTCGGCATCGATGCTGCACGGCCGTCAATTGGCGCTGGCCAAGGGCGTGCTCCTGCGCTTGCTGCAGCGCGCCTACCAGGCGCGCGCCGAGGTGGCGCTGGTGTGCTTCGCCGGTGGCCGTGCGGAGGTGCGCCTGCAGCCAGCGCGGGCCCGCCCGTGGAGCGAGGCCTGGATCCGCCCGATTGCCGGTGGCGGCGGTACGCCGCTGGCGCTTGGCATGGAGCGTGCCGGCCAGCTGCTGGCGCAGGCTGCGCACCGCCGTCCGGCGCAGCAGCGCTGGTTGTGGCTGCTAAGCGATGGCCGCAGCATGGAGCAGCCGCCGCGTCCGCATGGGGCAGATGCGGTGATGGTGGTGGATTTCGAGCGGCAGGCGGTGGCGTTGGGGCGTTGCCGGCATTTGGCGCAGAGGTGGGAAGGGGAGTATCTGGTGGCGGATGCGTTGATCGGGTGAGACGTCAGTACTGTATATCGTCTCCCCCGCCGCTTCAGCTCTTCTATCCCGCAATTCGGCGAACCAAAAAAATGCCAGCGCCACGCCGACTGAGCATGGCCGGCGATGACACCGCGGCAGGCTGGCGGCGAATCCAGGCGCGTCTATACTTCGATGCGTCGGCAACCAGCCCTGCTGGCGCCCCGCGGGTGAAGCCGAGAGCATGTTCGCGCTCCGGGGTGCGCGCATGCCGAGTCGTAGCGTCCCACTGCCGGAGGTGCTGTCATGCCGCTAGCTTCCCAACACCTGCCCAAGCCCGGCGGGCCAGTCTTTCTGGCCGATGGCGGGCTCGAGACCTCACTGGTTTTCCTGGAAGGCATTGAACTGCCATGCTTTGCCGCGTTTCCACTCGTGCTCAGCGACGAGGGAAGGCAGCGGCTGGAGCGTTACTTCGTGCCGTACCTGCGCACCGCCGTGGAGCGCAAAGTCGGATTCGTCCTCGATACGCCGACCTGGCGTGCCAACGCGGATTGGGGCGCGAAGCTCGGTTTCTCGCCGCAGGCCGTCGCCGATGCGAATCGCCGGTCGGTCGCCTGGGCGTCGGGTTTGGGCGCGGCTTTTGCCGCGCCGGAAACCCCCATCGTCATCAACGGCGTGGTTGGCCCCCGCGGGGATGGCTACCAGACCGGCACCCGGATGAGCGAGGACGAGGCCCGCCGGTACCATGCCCCGCAGGTCGAGGCGCTACGCGAGGCGGGCGCCGATATGGTCACCGCCGTGACCATGACCTATCCGGAAGAGGCAATCGGCATCGTGCGTGCTGCAAGCGACGCCGGTGCGCCCGTCGCGGTTTCCTTTACCGTGGAAACCGACGGCAAGCTGCCGTCGGGCGACACCCTGGGCGCGGCAATCGAACGGGTGGACCGCGAGACGGCGCACGGCCCCCTTTACTACATGATCAACTGCGCGCACCCGAGCCATTTCGAGGTGGCCGTCTCAACCGGCGAACCCTGGACCGCGCGCGTAGGCGGCGTGCGCGCCAACGCCTCGACCAAGAGTCACGCGGAACTCGATGAGGCGGACACGCTGGATGCCGGCGATCCGGTTGACCTTGGCGAGCGATATCTGGGACTGAGCCGGTATCTGAAGCAGATGTCGGTGCTAGGCGGGTGTTGCGGGACGGATCATCGGCATATCGTTGCGATTTGCGATGCGGTGTTGACGCGCGCGGGGGGATAGGAGGCGCTTCACCCCGCTGGTGCTTTAGACCACGCCATCAAGCCGGAGGACTTGGGCGTGCCCAGTTGGAGATTGCACGAACTCAAAGGCCGCATGGCCGGACACTGGTCTATCGCCGTCAATGGGAATTGGCGCATTACCCTCAGATTCGAGGATGGCGATGCGCTGGTTGTGGATTACCGCGACTACCACTGACCCCCAAAAGTACTGACATCAAGGAGCCCATCATGACCCGGATGCACAAGCCTCCGCATCCCGGCACGGTCCTCGCCGAATGGCTGGCGGGCCTCGACGACATGACGATCACGGCCTTCGCCGGGCACATCGAAGTGACGCGTGCCACGCTCTCCCGTATCGTGAACGGCCATGCGGCAATTACGCCCGATATTGCCATTCGCCTGGAAGAAGCGTTGGGTGCCAGCCGCGAGATGTGGTGCGGTATGCAGATCGCCTACGACCTCTGGATGGCCGCGCAGAAACCCCGGAAACACATCAAGCTGATTGCTCGTCCGGTCATGGACGAAGCGGAGCCGTCCTGCGCATAGGGCAACGTCGGGCAGCCCGTATGGATTCTGCTCCGGCCACACTCGCTCAATGGCTTGAGCAAGGGCGCCGATGTGGTTCCTGTTTCAGCGAGCGGCGCCGGTCCGCCTCGCCAGACCTCACCCCATCCGCACCTCGATCTCATCGTAGCGCCGGACCCGGTACACCACCATCGAGATCAGCCAGCTCAGCACGAACACCCCGATGATCACATAGCCGAGCATGCCGAAATGCGCGTTCAGCTCCCCGATCACGTCCCACAGGCCGCCCTCCAGCCCGAGCTTGTCGGCGATCAGCCCGAGCGCTTCGATGCCGCCGATCACTACCGCGACGATCACCGATACCAGCGTGATGGTCATGTTGTAGTAGAGCTTGCGGATCGGCTTGGTGAAGGCCCAGCCGTAGGCGCCCAGCATCAGGATGCCGTCGGTGGTGTCCACCAGCGACATGCCGGCGGTGAACAGCGCGGGGAACACCATGATGGTCCAGAACGGCACGCCTTTTGCCGCCTCCGCCGCCGATAGCCCGAACAGCGCCACCTCGGTGGCGGTATCGAAGCCGAGGCCGAACAGCAGCCCCATCGGGAACAGGTGCCAGCTGCGGCTGGCCAGCCGGAACAGCGGGCGGAACAGCCGCGACAGCACGCCGCGGTT
Source organism: Cupriavidus sp. SK-3 (assembly GCF_000611145.1). Taxonomy (NCBI): domain Bacteria; kingdom Pseudomonadati; phylum Pseudomonadota; class Betaproteobacteria; order Burkholderiales; family Burkholderiaceae; genus Cupriavidus; species Cupriavidus sp. SK-3. Next base: position 20,228 of record NZ_JFJV02000130.1, read on the forward strand.
GTTCAGCAGCAGGTCCAGGTCCTGCTCCTTGAGCGCCTCGCCGCGCTTGACCGCCCGGAAGGCGCGCCACACGGAGATCAGGATCAGCAGGTTGAAGAAGGCCAGCAGGAACAGGAACAGCGCGGACACGCTGGTGCCGATCATGCCGCCCACGGCTTTCATGTCCGCAAAGCGCGTTTGCAGCGCGGCGGCGGCAACGGCGATGCCGATCGACATCAGCGTGACCACGGCGGAGTGGCCGAGCGAGAAGAAGAAGCCGACCGTCACCGGGCGCTTGCCTTCCTGCATCAGCTTGCGCGTGACGTTGTCGATGGCTGCGATATGGTCGGCATCGACGGCGTGGCGCAGGCCGAGCGTGTAGGCCAGGACCGCCGAGGCCAGCAGCATGGGGTGCGCGCGGAACGCCACCAGCGCCCACACCCACGCCCCGGCGTTGGCGGCGATCAGGAAGACATAGAGCGCAATGACCTTGCGGCGCACGTCGGCGTCCTGGTCGTTGAAGATGCTGGCGAGGAAGCGAAACATGTGGGCTCCGTGAACGGTCCGGAATGTTGGGTAAATGGGCGGCCGCCGGGATTCATGCCCGGCGGCGGCGCCTGCGAAACAACCTGCGCCAGCCGATCACCACGCCGCTGACAGCGCCTGCCAGCCCGACGATCGAAAGCAGCCAGAGCGCCAGGTCCCAGGCGGGGCGATGCCGCAGCAGCCAGCCGAGATCCCAGGTATGCGCGGCATTGAACAGCCACCGGTAGGCGCGCCGGCTGCTGTCGCTGCGGCCGAGCAGGTTGCCGTTGTCGGGGTCGATATACGCCCAGGTTTCGGCGGCATCGTCAAAGCGCACGCGCAGCACCGGCAGCTTGCGCGGCTGGTGGTGGCTGTACCAGTAGGCGTCGTCTTGTTGCAGCAGGTCGCTGCCAGCGACAGCCGCGTCCGGCACCAGCCGGGCGGCAGCCTGCGCGAGCGCCCCGGCGGAGAGCGCAAGCGGCGCCCCGGTGTCGGCACGGTAAGCCTGCGTCGTGACCGCGGTGCCGGCAGCGGCCCGCGCCACCAGCAAGACCGGCAATCCGGCCTGCCAGGCCATCCTGATTTCCCGCGGGGGCGCGCCGGTGCCAGGCAGCATCCCCGCAAGCGCCGTGCCGTCCCTGGCGGGAAAGTGCGGCAGGACTTCGCCCGCATAGCGCTCCAGCGCGGGCTGCGCAAACGCGCGCCCCGGAAACCACTGGTTGGGATTGACCGATAGCCAGCCGCTTGCCAGCCAGGCCAGCAGGAACAGCGAACCGGCCAGGCCCGCGATGTGGTGCCAGGCCATCCAGCCGTGATAGGGCGAGGTGCCGCCGGCGCTGCCATGCGCGAAGCGGCGGCGCACACGCAGGCGCAGCCAGCCGATCCAGATGCCGCTGATCGCCACGACGATGCAGACGCCGGATGTCCACAGCACCACCTGCCGCCACAGCGGCGGATCGGCCCGCACTGGCGTGAAGTAAAGCCAGTGCGGGACCGCGCCAAGCCAGTTCCAGAATCGCTCGCTGCGGTTCGTGTCGCGCATGACTTCGCCGGTGCGCGCGGAGACATACAGCTCGTTGCCGGCGGCGTCGTCCAGCGCGATGCGGTGCAGCGGGCGCCAGGGATTCAGTCCGTTGGGCACGGTCCACTGGTCCCGCTCGGCGGTCTCGATCCAGCGCGCGCCGGCGGCGCCGGAGAAGCGCCGGGCGATCTCTTGCGCGGCGGGGGCATCCACCTGTTCGATGCGGGCCGCGTCGCGCGCGGAGACGGTGTGCGGCTTGCCGTTCCAGTCGACCATGCGATAGACGGGGTGCGCGCCCATCATTTCCAGGCGCAGGCTGCGCGGAAAGCGGGCGAGGCCTGCGCTGGCCATCGCCGCATCGGGCGAAACCCGCACCGTGGCCACGTCCAGCGGCGGCAGCCCCGCGAGGCGCTCGGCGTCGGTCAGCGCGGGAAAGGCCACATACATCATGACCAGTCCCGACAGGAACCACATGGCGATCAGCAGACAGCCGGCGATGCCGGCCCAGCGGTGCACCAGATAGAGCCAGCGGCGCGTGAAGCGCCAGCAGGACTCGCGCCAGGACAGGGGCGTGCTCGCCATGGCCTGGCCTAGAAGTAGAAATTGGCCGACAGCTCGGCGGCGCGCGGCCGTCCCAGCAGCCACTGGGCGCCGCTGTTGCCGGACGATTCGGCGTAGTCGCGGTTGAACAGGTTGTAGACCCGCAGTGTCAGCGCCGTCTTGCGCGATATGCGCCATTGCAGCGAGGCATCGACCACCGTGTACGACGGCATGGCCGTCGTATTGGCATTGTTGGTATAACGCTTGCCCACGTAGCGCAGGCCGCCGCCGACCTGCCACTGCGGCGCGAAGGCCCAGGTCAGCCACAGGTTGGCTGCCTGCTGCGGCACGTTCGTCGGCACGTTGCCGTTGCGCGAGACCAGGGCGCCGTTCACGCTTTCGGCGAAGTCATCGTACCGGGCGCGCAGCAAGGTGCCGTTGGCATCCACGCGCAGGCCGCGTATCAACTCCACGCTGACCGAGGCTTCCAGCCCGCGCGAGGACTGCTCGCCTACCTGCACCGAGAGCGCCGGGTTGCTGGCATCGCGCGTGAGCAGATTCTTCTTGACGATCTGGTAAGCGGCAAAGGTCCACTCGCCGCGCTGGTTCCAGAACGACTGCTTGACCCCGGCTTCGATCTGCCTGCCGGTAGCGAGCTTGAAGTCCTTTTGCGCATCCGAGGTGGTGATCAGCGCGCCAAGGGGGTCGGTGGCCGTGGCGTACTGCGCGTAGACGGAAAAGGCGGGTGTGAATTCGTAGACCGTGCCCGCGCGCCAGGTGACGTTGTTGAAGCTGCGGGTCCAGTCGTCGCCGGTGACCAGGTTGCCGCGCTCCAGTTCGGCATGGTCGAGCCGCACGCCGCCGATCACCGACCATTGCCGGGTCACCTTGAGGCGGTCTTCGCCAAACAGCGCGTATTGCGTGGTGTGGGTACGGAAGCGCGGCGACGTGACGATGCCCGGCGGGCTGAAGAACTGGCCCGGATCGAACTGGTAGGCGTTCACGGTGGAGGTACCGCCGTAGGGCGAGTTGTTGATGTGGGTGAAGTTGATCCGGTTGACGTCGAATCCCACCAGGGCGGTATTGGCCATGCCGAACAGTTGCCCGTCGATCTTCAGGTCGGCGCGGTCGCCGACCTGCTCCTGGTTGTGCAGGATCTCCAGGTAGTCGGTGCGGCGCACCTGGCCGGATGCCGGCAGGAAGGTATAGGACTCGGCATCGCGCCAGTGGCGCTGGCTGGTGAGGTAGTAGAACTGGTTGCGCACCGTCACGCGCTCATTGGGCTGCCATTGCGAGGCGAGCCGGGTCCAGCGGTCGCGGTAGGTGATCTCGGCATCGCCGACGTTGTAGTTCTTCTTGCGCAGGGAAGTGTCCAGGCTGCCGTTGACCAGCGGCGTGCCCAGGTATTGCATCGGGTGCTGGTCGCCGTCGTCATAGGACAGCGTCATATTGAACTCCGGCGATACGTCGAGCCGCACCGCGGCCGACACCGCCAGGCTGCGCGAATCGCCCCGGTCCACCCAGCCGCCGGAGCGCGCGTAGTTGGCGTTGAAGCGGTACGAGAGATTCTCGTTGACCGCGCCGCCGCTGTCGAAGGCCGTGCGCGCGGTGCGCTGGGTGCCGCCGGTGAGCTGCAGCTCGTTGGCGATCGGCGCGCGCAGCGGCTTCTTGGGGATCACGTTGACCACGCCGCCGATCGCGCCCTCGCCGTACATGACCGAGGCCGCGCCGCGCAGGACTTCGATGCGGTCCGCCGACCAGGTGTCGAAGGGGAAGGTCACGGTGCCGGAGGCGACGTAGAGCCGTGTGCCGTCGTACAGCTGCATCACCGAGCCTTGTCCGGAGAAGCCGCGCGCCGTGAGCGACGTGCCGCCGTTGCCGGGGGCGCCGTTGGAGGTTATGCCGGTGGTGCGGGTAACGGCTTCGTGCACCGACTGGTCGCCGCGCTCGCGTATCGTCTCGCCGGACAGCACCTCGACGCTGGCAGGCGTTTCCAGCGGGGTCAGGCCAAGCCGGCTGCCCGTGCCCGTGGGCTCCGACAGTGCCAGCCCTGGCAGTTGCGAGTCGCTGCTGACCATCACTGCAGGCAGTACCGTACCGTCTTTCCGGGAGGATTGGGAGCGTTCCGGGGTTGGCGTATCGTCCGCGGCCCAGGCCGCATCCGCGCCCAGCGCGGCAAAGGCCCCGAGCGATAGTGCAAGCGCGCAGTGGTGCGCCAGCTTGCGCGGGGCAGGAGTGAAATGGTGCCTGGAGGAGCCCGGCAGGGTGGTGCGGGCAATGCGAGGGCGCGCGGACATGGACTTTCCATCGTTGGCCGCGGGCGACCCCGCCCGGCGGCAATGAACGAAGAAGCCACGGACGAGCGCGCAGTGGCGGCGGGCCCATGGCCAGCCGCCTCACGCCTGGCCGCCCGTCCGCAGCCTCGGTGATCGGTCGAAGGCCGGTATCCGGGCTCGCAGGGGGACGCCTGCCACTGGGGCGCGTCCGGGGTGCCGCCTTCCCACGCATCGATGCGCAGTGGCTGCCGCTGCCTGCCGGCGCGGCGTGACACCTTTGTACCTGCTGACCGTTGCGGGGGCAGCACAGGATTTGCCGCGGCGTGGCCGCGGCGCACCTGTTTCCCGTTTAACCCCCGCCGCTTGACGCGCGCGAGGGCACCTTCGAACCATTGGCATTCCAATTGCAATTCACTTGCAACAGTGAGTCGGAATGCGAGGCGGATTGTAGCCGCATTCCGGTGGTTTTTGACAGGCATATTCGGGTGGCCGGCAATGCACCATGAGAGTGCCGGCGCCCTCGTCGCGACGGGATCTCGCTTCACCGTGGTGCTTTGTACGATATAGATGCCGCTTCTTGCTTTTTTCTTGCGGGCTTTCCCCAGTTGACGCTAAAGAAGGCGCAAGCCGTTCCGATATCCCGGAGATGCCGCGTGTCTCCCGCATCGCTGGTACTTGTCTAGAAAAAAGCGAACTCCATGAATCAACTGACCTTGCGAAAAAAGCTGTGGATCCCTCTCGTGCTGGCCTGGCTAGGTCTGCTCCTGCTGACCGTGATGCACGCCTTCCAGACCCGCCAGTTGCAGATGGCGGACCGCCGCGGCGAACTGGCCAACGTGGTCGATATGTCGCTGTCCCTGGTGCGCGACTATGCCGAGCAGGCACGCCAGGGCAAGATGACCGAGGATGAGGCCAAGGCCCAGGCCACTGCCCGCATCGCCGCGCAGCGCTATGGCAAGGACGGCTACATCACCATCGTCAGCGCGGATTCGGTGATGCTGATGCATCCCATCAACGCCAAGCTCAATGGCAAGAACCTGCGCGATTTCAAGGACGCCAAGGGCAACGCCTTGTACGTCGATATCGCGGCGCGTGGCGCTTCGGCGGAAGGCTCGGGTCATCTGGACTACTGGTGGCCCAAGCCTGGCAGCGACCAGCCAAGCCCGAAGGTCGGCTACGTGGCACGCTACAAGCCGTGGAACTGGGACCTGGTCGCGGGCACCTATATGGATGACGTGGAGGCGCAATTCCGCACTTCGCTGTATCAGTCGCTCGGGCTGCTGGTGTTGCTCGGCATCGTGATTTCCGTGGTGGCGACGCTGCTGATCCGCAGCATCCAGCGTTCGGTCGGCGGCGAGCCCGCCACCGCGGCGGCGCTTGCATTGCGCATGGCTGGCGGCGACCTCACCGCGCAGGTCACGGTCGCCCCGGATGACCGCGCCAGCCTGATGTACGCGATCGGCCATATGCGCGACCAGCTCGCGCGCACGGTCTCGGGGATCCAGCAGTCGGCCGAATCCATTACCTCGGCCGCGCAGGAGATTGCCTCCGGCAATACCGACCTGTCGAGCCGTACCGAGCAGCAAGCTGCCTCGCTGCAGCAGACCGCGGCCAGCATGGAGCAGATCACGGCGACTGTGCGCCAGAATGCCGACAACGCCACCGAGGCCAGCCAGTACGTGGCCGACGCCTCGCAGATTGCGCAGCAGGGCGGCAGCGTGGTGAGCCAGGTGGTGGACAAGATGCGCGGCATCACCGCCAGCTCGCGCAAGATCAACGACATCATCGGCGTGATCGACGGCATCGCCTTCCAGACCAATATCCTGGCGCTGAACGCCGCGGTGGAAGCCGCTCGCGCCGGCGAGCAGGGGCGCGGCTTCGCCGTGGTGGCGGGGGAAGTGCGCAATCTCGCGCAACGCAGCGCGGGCGCGGCCAAGGAGATCAAGACGCTGATCGTCGAGTCGGTGGGCCAGGTCGACAGCGGCTCTGCCCTGGTCGAGCAGGCCGGCCAGACCATGGCCGAGATCGTCAACGCGGTCAGCCGCGTGACGTCCATCATGGATGGCATCGCATCGGCCACCGCGGAGCAGCGCACCGGCATCGAAGAGGTCAATCGCGCGGTCGCGCAGATGGACCAGATGACGCAGCAGAACGCGGCGCTGGTGGAGCAGGCGAGCGCCGCCGCCGCATCGCTGGAAGACCAGGCCGACGCGCTGCATCACGCGGTGTCGGCGTTCCGCCTGGCTGCCTGAGTATCCGCCCCGGCAGGGGCGGC
>NZ_JFJV02000130.1:26876-42573 GCF_000611145.1 Cupriavidus sp. SK-3
CTTGCCCTGGGCGAGGACCTTGTCGCAGACCTGCCTGGTGACCTGATCCTTGAGGCCGCCGCCGCTCAGGTCGAACTGCTTGCCGTCGCTGTTGTGCAGGATGCCCTTGGCACCGTCGGTATAGCCGCTATCGGCGGTGGGCGAGCCACCTTCTACCTTGCCCAGCAGTTTGTCCTTGACGGAAGCGGCGCCGCTGGCGCCGCCGAGATAGTTGTTCTTGACGCAGAATTCCAGTATGCCGGCGATATTGCCGGTGCTGCCGGACGTCAGGGATTGTAGCGAAGGCATGCTGCCCATCCCGCCCAGGCTGCCGAGTCCGCCGATGGCGCCCTCGCTGCCCTGCGTCGCGCCTTTGAGCATGTCCCCTAGCTGCGCGTGCGCTGCCGCCACCGGTATCAGCGTGGCGATCAGGATCTTCACGACTGTGTTGCGATTGATTCTGGCGTTCATGCGGCAATCCTCCCGGCTTGGTGGAAACCAGCTTCCACTATAGTGCGTGCCCGGATTGCCATTGCACGCAATCCGGGCGCAATCGGGGCACAAGCCGCCACCGTCGGCCCCGATGCCGCGCTGCGCCGGGAGACGCCGCGGCTACGCCCCCTATCCGGCCTCAGGCCTTGCGTGCCGTCAGCCACTCGGCGGGTTGCAGGGCCTTGCCCACGATGCGGATCTCGCCAATGCTGCCAAAGAAACCGTCGGCGCGCGCACCGTCCCAGGAACCGCCGCCGATTACCCAGGGCATGTCCGCCGCGAGCGCGGCCAGGCCCGGGGCGTTGCTGGCATTGCGCAGCACCGGTGCGCCTTCCACGTAGAGAGTGGTTTCATGGCTGACATCGTCGTTGACGATGGCCACGTGCAGCCACTTGTCGGCAATGATCTCGCCGGACCAGTTGGTCTTGCCGTCGCGGCTGCCGCTCTGCACCGGCACGACTTCCCATTGCACTTCGCGCAGGCTGGAGATGGCGAACAGCAGCGGCGGCGACTCGGGGTCGCCCCCGGTAAAGCCGGCCAGGCTCCCGCGTTTGCCGTCGCGCGTCATGATATTCATCCACGCGTTGTTGCCGGCGCTCCAGTTCTTGTCGATCTTGATGAAAGCTTCGACGGTGTAGCCGCTTTCCAGGGTGGCGGCATTGATGGGTGCCGTGCTTCCCGTGACGAAATAGCTCATGCGCAGCGGCGCGTTCTTGTTGGTGTTCAGGAAGCGCACGCTGCCCGGCGCGGCCGACAGGTAGTGGTGGTCGTCGGACCACACCACATCGCCCAGCTGGGCGGCAGCCACGCCGTCCACATTGAGCGCGGCGCGGCTCAGCGGGTTGGCGCCGGACTGGTCGGCCACGACCTGTCCCACCGGCACCGCGCTGCCCGCGGCGCTCCCGAAGAAGCGCCAGTGCGCCACGGTTTGCGCCGCGTGCGGATAGTCCTCCGAATTGCTGGCAGGCTTCTGTTCGGCCTTCAACAAGACCGACTGGAAGCTGGACAAGGATGGCTACAACACGGCGACCTACACGTTCACCGCGGCCAAGAGCCGGTACTTCCGCCTGCGGGGCACCAATCTCGGGCTGAACGTGCCGGGAGAAGCCGCGAACGGCAACCCGCTGCCCGACACCAAGACGACCTGGCCGAGAATGCGGCACGCTTCGATGCCATCAACGCGCGCAACTACAACGACCTGTGGTTCTATTCGAACCCGGTGTTCGTGACGGTCGCGTCCGGCGCGTAAGCACGTAAGGCCGCAAGCCGCCTGACCGGCATGGCGATACCATGCGATCTGAACGTTTTCGATTGCGGCATTCAGATCTTTGCGCATTGCCATGCCGGCGGCACGATTACGCGGCACCGCGTCTTGACGACAGCGATGAATCGGCTTTCACTGGCGTTTCGGCCGGACGCGCAAGGCACCGGCCCTTAGCGGCGCAGCCTGCCCGGCAATGGGCAGGCGCGCTTGTGAAGTCTCCTGGAGCAAGGACACGGATCGTCATGGCCATTACCACCAGCGTCAGAAAAAAGAAGAAATACCGCAAGGCAGTGCTGAACCTGCGCGCCGCAATCAAGCGCGGCGACGAGGAAGCCATCAGGATTCGCCGCGAGCAGCTGAAGCTGCTGCCCGTGCCGCGCCAGCGCTATGCGCGGGCGGCCGCAACCTGAACGGCGCCCGGCGCGGATACCCCCCGGAACGAGCCGAAGGCACTGCCGATCGCTGCCGACAGTCGCAGGTAAGTGCCGCCCAGCGCCTGCAGCGCGATGGTCAGTCCGCCGGACGCCGAGCCGGTCAGCGCGGCGAGCACATGGGTGGCCACCGCCAGCGACGCCAGTGGACCACCCTCGATCGACAGAACCCGCTCGCGCACCAGTTCAAAGGCAGGGCCGCCACCATCGGGCCAAAGCCGAGCAGGCTGGCCACGCTGAGCGCCGGCAGCACCGCGGCATTGGCGCCGGCGTCCATGCTCTCGCGCGGCTTGCGCAAACGCGGAGCGTGCCATCGCGCGAAATCCGCTCCGGAGCGTGTCTCAGGGCACATTCAACGGCCGGGACGCCGGCCTACAGTGGCGACATCCATCCGGGGAAGGCCGCCATGAACAAGCTAAGGTCCAGCCGTCTGCTCGATCGTATCTCGCCGCTTGTGCTTGCCGACCTGCGCCGCATGCAGGCCGCCGCCGAGGCGGGGCGCGATCCGGCGTCGCAGGTGCAGCCCGCGCCGCAGCCTGGGGTGGGAGCGGGTGAATTCGATAAAAATCAGAAAAATGCTGCCAATTGCACGGAAATTGCCCGCTATGACCCGGAGCGGGGTATTTTTGTGATGGAGCTTCGCCTCGCCGGGCGGCGCATCCGATAAGCGCGCCGCCCGCGCAGTTCCGCTGCTGCTCTGGTCGCACGGCTCCGGCTCGCGCCCCCCGCCAACACCCGCCTTCGGCTGCCGGCCGCGCCCATGGCGGGACTTGGTATAATCGCCCATTACCCCAAACACATGCCGCCTTGTGCTGCGTGCCTGGCCGCGGCGACTAGCCAGGGCGATGCAGCACAGCAGCACGGCGGTTCAACGCGTGACGAGGAGTTACGTGGCCGGAACAGAAATCGCAGTGCAAACCGTCCCGCCAGCGGGCAATGCCGTCTCGTCCGGCAGCTCATTCCATACCGCCCTCAAGATCCTGCCTCCCGCGCAACGCGAGGCGATGTTCGAGATCTATGGCTTTTGCCGCGCCGTGGACGATATCGCCGATGGCGACGGCCCGCGCGCCGCGCGCCTCGCCGGCCTGGATGCCTGGCGCGCGGATCTCGCCGCGTGCTATGCCGGTGCGCCGCCGGCCGCGCTGCGTGGCCTGGCCACGCAGATCCAGCGCTTCGGCTTGCTGCAGGAAGACTTCCTTGCCGTCGTCGATGGCATGGCGATGGACGTCCTGGCCGATATCCGCGCACCGGACAACGCTACCCTTGACCTGTACTGCGACCGCGTGGCGAGCGCGGTAGGGCGGCTCGCAGTGCGCGTGTTCGGCATGGAGCACGACACCGGCGTGGCGCTGGCGCATCACCTCGGCCGCGCGCTGCAGCTCACCAATATCCTGCGCGATATCGACGAAGACGCCGGGCTCGGCCGCGTCTACCTGCCGGCCGAAGCGCTGGCGGCCGCCGGCGTGCCGCTCGGCGCGCCGCAAGCTATCGTCGGCCATCCCGCCATCGGCCGTGCCTGCGCGGAAGTGGCGCAGCAGGCTCAGGCGTACTATGTGCAGGCTTTCGCTATCATGGCGGGTTGTCCTCGCCGGATTGTGCGCTCGCCGCGCATCATGGGCGAGGTCTACCACGTAGTCCTGCAGCGTTTGCTGGCCCGCGGCTGGGCCAATCCGCGCGCGCGCGTTCGCGTGCCGCGGGCGCGGCTGTTCTGGATTCTGCTCCGGCATGGCCTCATCTGAGGCGATCCCGCGAGGTATTGCTGATTGCGTTGTTGAAAAAGAGGACATCGAGACCGATGAGCCAAGTAGCACCAACCCCCAAGCCGGCCACGGCCGTGCAGGGTGCGCCGGAGCATAACGAGCTGCAAGGCACGCTCGACCGTGCGCTTGACGCTTTGCTGGCGACCCAGCGGCCGGACGGCCACTGGGTATTCGAGCTGGAGGCCGACGCCACGATCCCGGCGGAATACGTACTGCTGGTGCACTACCTGGGCGAGACCCCGGATACCGTGCTGGAAGCGCGTATCGCGCGCTACCTGCGCCGCATCCAGAATGCCGATGGCGGCTGGCCGCTGTTCCACCAGGGCCGCTCGGACATCAGCGCCAGCGTGAAGGCGTATTTCGCCCTCAAGATGATTGGCGACGATACCGAATCCGAGCATATGCGCCGCGCCCGCGCGTCCATCCACGCCCAGGGCGGCGCCGAGGCCAGCAATGTCTTCACCCGCACGCTGCTGGCGCTGTACGGCGTGATGCCGTGGCAAGCGGTGCCGATGATGCCGGTCGAGATCATGCTGCTCCCGCTCTGGTTTCCGTTCCATTTGTCCAAGGTCGCGTACTGGGCCCGCACGGTGATCGTGCCGCTGCTGGTGCTCAACAGCCTGCGTCCCCAGGCCAGGAACCCACGTGGCGTGGGCATCGACGAATTGTTTATCCGTCCTTGCCAGGCGGCCCGCCTGGCTCCGAGGGCGCCGCATCAGAACCGGGTCTGGTTCACCGTGTTCAGCGCGCTCGATGCAGGCCTGCGCGTGGCGGAGCCGTTGTTCCCCCGCAGCCTGCGCAAGCGTGCCATTGCCCGTGCCGAGAAGTTCGTGCGCGAACGCCTGAACGGCGAGGACGGCCTGGGCGCCATCTTCCCGGCCATGGCGAACGCGGTCATGATGTTCGACGTGCTGGGCGTACCGCGTACCGATCCGGACGTGGCGGTGGCGCGCGCTTCCATCGAAAAACTGCTGGTCGTGCATGGCGATGAAGCCTATTGCCAGCCGTGCCTGTCGCCGGTGTGGGATACCTCGCTGGCCAGCCACGCCTTGCTGGAGGTCGGCGGCCCGCGCGCCGAGGCGGCGGCCGAGCGCGGCCTGCAATGGCTGCGCCCCCTGCAGGAGCTGGACGTGCGCGGCGACTGGATCGTGCGGCGTCCCGACGTGCGTCCCGGCGGCTGGGCCTTCCAGTACGCCAATCCGCACTACCCGGACGTGGACGATACCGCCGTGGTGGCCATGGCCATGGACCGCGCGGCGCGTTCCGGCGCTGCGGCGCCGGCCGTCGCCCCGGCGAGCCATCGCGCGCGCTATGACGAAGCGGTCAGCCGCGCGCGCGAGTGGGTGGCCGGCATGCAGAGCGGCAACGGCGGCTGGGGCGCTTTCGAGCCCGAGAACACGCATGAATTCCTGAACAATATTCCGTTCGCCGACCACGGCGCCTTGCTCGATCCGCCCACCGCCGACGTCTCGGCGCGCTGCCTGTCGATGCTCGGGCAACTGGGTGAAAACTCGGCCAGCAGTCCGGCGTTCAAGCGCGCGCTGCGCTACCTGCTCGACGAGCAGATGGCCGACGGCAGCTGGTACGGCCGCTGGGGCATGAACTACATCTACGGCACCTGGAGCGCGCTGTGCGCGCTGAACGCTGCCGGCCTGCCACCGGCGGCCCCGGAGATGCGCCGCGCGGCCGCGTGGCTGGTGTCGATCCAGAACGCCGACGGCGGCTGGGGCGAGGATGGCAGCAGCTACCGCCTCGACTACCAGGGCTACGAGCCCGCGCCCAGCGTCGCTTCGCAAACCGCATGGGCCCTGCTGGGCCTGATGGCGGCGGGCGAGGTCGATCATCCCGCCGTGGCGCGGGGGATCGATTACCTGGTGCGCACGCAGCAGGCCGATGGCCTTTGGAACGAAGCACGCTTCACCGCGGTGGGCTTCCCGCGCGTGTTCTACCTGCGCTACCACGGTTATGCCCGCTTCTTCCCGCTCTGGGCCGTGGCGCGCTACCGCAACCTGCGCCGCGACGGCACGCGGGCAGTGGCGTGGGGGATGTGAGCGCGCCAGCTTCGCCCGGTTTGTCCGCGCGCCTGCCGCAACGGCAGGCCGCCCGGCCCCCCCCGGGGGGGGNGGTGGTGACCGGCATGCGCTTCGAGGCCCGCATTGCCGCGGGCCCCGGCATTGAAACCCTGCACGGCCTGCGCGCCGAAGCCTTGGCGCAAGGCCTGCGGCAACACCTGGCGCATCCCTGCGCGGGCGTGATCAGCTTTGGCGTGGCAGGCGGGCTAGATCCCGCGCTTGCGCCTGGCAAGGTGATTGTCGCCACCGCAGTACACGACGGCGACACGTCGCGGCCGGTCGATGCAAGCTGGTCTCGCGCACTGTCCCTTGCCTTGCCGCAAGCCGTTGCCGGGACGCTGGCGGGCTCAGACCAGGCGGTGACCTCGGTGGCTGCCAAGACGGCATTGCACGCTGCCACGGGGGCGCTGGCGGTCGATATGGAGTCTCATATCGCGGCCCGGATCGCCCAGGAATTCGGGGTGCCGTTTGCCGCCTGCCGGGTCGTGATCGATCCAGCGCAACGGGATGTGCCGCCCGCCGCGGTGGCCGGGATGGGGCCCGATGGCGGCACCGATATCCTGGCGTTGCTCAAGGCGCTGCTGGCGGGGCCGGGGCAGGTGCCGGACCTGGTCCGGCTGGGCCGGGATGCCAGGCTGGCGAGGCTGGCGCTGGAGGTGGCGCGGGGCCGGGTGGGGGCGGGGTTTGGTTTAGGGTGAGCCGCCGCCCGGTCTTTGACCCGGGCGGCCGGATCAAAGACCGGGCAGCAAAAGCTTAAGGCTTCGTCCCTTCCGCTTCAGGCTTTTTCTCTTCCCCGCCGGCCGGCGCGGGCGCCGCTCCTTCGGCGGGCGCATCCGTATCCTCGTAATCCGGCAGCTTCCCGCCACCACCCTCGATCAGGTACTGCCGGCGTTGCCGGTACCCATCCCGCACGAAACTGTATTTATCCAGTGCCGCCAGCGACAACAGATCGGTCGCGGCCAGTGCATTGGTACGTGCATCGAGGAAACCCACGCCCCACAGCGCCCACTGCACGTCCTTTTCGACCCACGTGGTAGGCGACAGCTGGAAGTTCACATACAGGCCCGCCCCGTCGCGGATCGAACTGGGACCGAACAGCGGCAGCACCAGGTAAGGGCCGGCGGGCACGCCCCACACGCCCATCGTCAGCCCGAAGTCGGTGGAGTGCTTGCTCAGGCCGGCTGGCGTAGCGATATCGATCAGGCCGCCGACCCCGAGTACCGAATTCATGGCGACCCGCATGAAGCTTTCCGCCGCGTCCACGCCCTTGCCTTGCAGCAGGTTGTTGACCGTGTTGCCGACGTCGGCCAGGTTCGAGTAGAAATTGGTGACAGCAGTGCGCACCGGCTGTGGCGTGACGGCGCGGTAGCCCTTGGCCAGCGGCGTTGCTACGTACTCGTCAGCCTTGTCGTTGACCTTGAAGACTGCGCGGTTGAGCGGCTCCAGCGGGTCGTCCGGGTTGGCTTGCGGGCCGGTGGCGCATGCCGTGGCCAGTAGCGACAGGGAAAGCGCCGACAGTAGGCGCGAGAAGCGAGGGGCGGGGCGGTTCATCATGTTGAGATGGCGTTTCAATGGGCCGGTCCGGTAGCGGGCGCGGACCGCTCGCGCGGACGTCCCATCAGGATCGGCTGGAAAAATACGGCGCCGACCAGCGTGCATGCCAGCGCCAGCGCCAGCAGCTTGCCCATGCTGGCCGTGCCTGGATGCTGGGACAACCACAGGCTGCCGAAGGCGGCGGCCGTGGTGGCGGCGCTGAAGAGCACGGCGTGGGTGAGCGGGGACTGCAGCAAGTGTGTCTTGCCCTCACGCCAGGCGAGCACGTAGTAGATCTTGAAGGCCACGCCGATGCCAAACAGCAGGGGCAGGGCAATCACGTTGGCGAAATTGAGCGGGATGCCGAACACCACGCACAGTTCCAGCGTGACCAGCGCGGACACCAGCAGCGGCACCAGCGTGCGCAGCACATCGCCCACGCGGCGCAGCGTGATCCAAAGCAGCAGCGTGATCGACAGCACGGCCCAGATGCCGGCCTGGGCAAAGGCGGTCATGATGGTGTCGGCGGAGCCCCGGATCGAGATCGGGCCACCTACCGCGGCGGGCTCGACGCGCTGCACGGCATCGATAAAGCGCGTCAGCGCGGCGTCGCGCGCATCGCTGTTGCTGCTGGATGCATCGCCCGGCTTGGCCGCCGGGGGGAGCTTCGGGCTCACGCTGACCAGGGCCTGTCCGTCGGGGGCGACCCAGTCGCGTACCAGGGCGGGCGGCAAGGTCTCCCGGCTGATCGGCTGCGGCGACAGCATCCGCTGCAGGCGCGCCAGCGCGAGGCGCAGCGGCAGGGCGATGGCCTGTTCGGCGCGCGCGCGGGTGGCGGCGTCCGCGCCGGCAAGCTTGCGCAGCCCCGTAGCCAGGTGGGCGGCTTCGGTGGCGCCCGGGCCGGGATGATCCTCCGCCGCGAGGGTGAGCTGGCGCGCCGCGTTCTTGAGCGAATTGACGAGTCGCGCATCGTCCGCAGGCGTGGCCACGGTCTGCGTCAGCACCGGCATCAGGCTCGCCGATGCTTTGGCGATCAAGGCCAGCCGCGCTGGCTGGTCGTCGGGTATGAAGGTCTGCAGCGTGACGACGCGCGACACCTCGGGCAACGCTGCCAGGCGGTTGGCGGCGGCGCCGGCCGCGGCCAGAGAGGGCGCCAGCACGTTGACGTTGTCGGTGCCGGCCTGGGGCGCATCCTTGAGCGAGAGCAGGGTTGCCATCGATTCCGAGTGCGGATCCTTGAGGTGCAGCGGATCGAAGTCGAACCGCAGGTGCAACAGCAGGGGCGAGCCGGCCAGGATCAGGCCGCAGGTGACCAGCAGCACTTGCTTGCGATAACGCTCGAAGAACACATCGGCCGGTGCCAGCCACTTGAAGCCAGGCACTTCGGTCCGTCCCGCTTCGTCCTTCGGGCGGAATACCGTGATCAGCGCCGGCAGCAGCGTGATGGTGGTGGTGAACGCGATCAGCATGCCAACCCCTGCGATCTGGCCCAGCTCGGCCACGCCGCGGTAGTCGGTGGGCAGGAAGCAGAAGAAGGCAGCCGCGGTAGCGGCGGCGGCCAGCGCCAGCGGCACGCCGACCGCCTTGGCGGCACTCGCCAGGGCTACCGGGATTTCGGGATGCACATGGCGCTCGGCGCGGTAGCGCACGCCGAACTGAATGCCGAAATCCACGCCAAGCCCGACAAACAGCACGGCGAAGGCCACGGAGATCATATTGAGCGCGCCAACCATGGCCAGCCCGAGCGCGGCGGTGATGACCAGGCCCACCAGCATGCTGGCCAGCACCGCCAGGATCAGCCGCTTGGAACGCAATGCCAGCCACAGGATCAGGATCACCACCAGCAACGTCAGCACGCCATTGAAAGCGGCCCCTTCCTTGACCGAGGCGAATTCGTCATCCGCCAGCGCTTGCGAGCCGGTCAGGCGCACCGTGGCGCCGTACCGCTGGGCCAGCCCGAGCTTGGCCGCCGTGGCGCGAACAGCGCCGGCGGCATCCGCGCCGGCTTGCAGGCCGGCGTAGTCGAGCACGGGGCTGAGCGCGACGAACGCCGTGGCGACGCCGCCGGGCGCAGGTTGCAGGCTGCTGTCGACCAATCCGGTCCAGGACAGCGCGCCGGGCTTGCCTGCCAGCACCTGGTCCACCGTGCGCGCGCTGCTGCCGAGCAGCTTGGCCATGTCGCCCAGCTTGACCTGCCCGAGTTGCAGCGGCAACGACAGCGTAGTCGATAGCGTATCGGACAGGCCGCGCAGGGTCGGGTCATGCGCAAGGGCGTTGAGCAGGGGACGTGCCTGGGTCAGTTGCGTGGTGGTATCGCGCAGCTTTTCCGTTTCGACGAAGAGCAGTCCGTTACGCTCGAAGAATTCCCCGCCGCCCGGCTGGCTGACGGCGCGAAAGCGCTCGCCCTGCTGGCGCAGCGCCTTGGCCAGCTCGTCGGCGGCGGCGTCCGCCAGTTCCGCGGCCGGCGCCTGCACCACGGCCAGGATCATCTGGTCGCGCTGGGGAAAAGCGGCGCTCACTGCGGCATCGCGGCGCGCCCAGGGCTGGTCCGACTGGAGCAGGCGGCTGATATCGGTGTTGATGGCGAAATGGCCGGCCACATAGACGCCGCTGGCGGCGGTCAGCAGCAGCGTCAGCGCGATCACGGGCCACGCGCGGCGGGTAGAAAACTGGACGATGCGGATGACCAACGACGTCAACATGGGCGATAAGGGGGGCAGTAACTGTGTGGCGCGCAACGAGGCGCGAAAAAAAGCGCAGCGCAGCGCGCAAAGCGGCAGCCGCGAGTATAACGGCAGGACGCGGCATAGCGCTGGCGCTTTGGCCGCGCCGTCATGCAATGCGCGGTTGCCGCCGGCGCGGCGAGCGCCGGTTTCGGTACGTTATACTGCCCCGGCACACGCGCGAGCGCCGTGCCGCGGTCTCGCAGCCCGCGGCGCGGCATGTTTCCCTTGGCAAGTCTGCCGGGCATTTCCGGCGGCGAACCGACTGGCATATTCAGGTCCAAATTCGCATGAAGAAATACGGTATTGCTTTCCAGGCTCTGGCCCCGCTCGCCGTGGTGGCGATGGTTTCCGCCGCACAGGCGCAAACGGTCGACAGGTCTTCGCCGGACCGCATGGTGCGGGCCGCCGTCGAAGGCGTGATCGGCACCATCCAGTCCAGCCCCGACACCCGCAGCGGCGATCTGGGCAAGATTACCGCAGTAGTGCAGCGCCAGTTCCTGCCCTACACCGATTTCGAGCGTACCACCCGGCTGGCGGTCGGCAGCGCGTGGCGCAATGCCACGCCCGAGCAGCAAAAACAGCTTTACGAGCAATTCCAGACCCTGCTGGTGCGCAGCTACGCGGTTTCGCTGTCGCAACTGCGCGAGCAGAACGTCAAGTTCCGCTACAAGCCCGCGCTGGCCGCCAGCGGCGCCACCGATGTGGTGGTCGAGACGCGCGTGCTCAACAACGGCGACGAGATGCAGATTGACTACCGCCTGCAGCGCGTCGGCAACGGCTGGAAGATCTACGACATCAATATGATGGGCGCCTGGCTGATCGAGGTCTACCGCCGGCAGTTCGCCGATATCGTCGCGCGTAACGGCATCGACGGCTTGCTCAAGTACCTGGCCAACCACAACGCGCGCCAGAACGCCGACGCTTGAGCCCCCGGCGTTACCGCCGGCATGGACGATAAAAGGCTCGCCCCCGGTACACGCGGTACCCAGGGTGCGAGCCTTTATGCATTCCGGATTGCTTGCGCGTCAGCGCGTGGCGGCTTTCCGTGCGGCGGCGGTGTCGTTGGCTGCCTTGGATGACTTGGCGCGGCCGATCTCTTCAAGCTTGATCTCGACGTGCTTCGAGAACACGTAGTCGGCAGGGCGTTGCTTGGTCAGGTCGATATCCGGCGCCATCGGGCCCGAGGTGCGCACGCCGCGCAGGCTAACGCCCAGCGCCTTGAGCGGATGGGCGATGGTGTCCGCCACCGCGGTGGCTTCAAAGCCGCTGTGGACCATGCAGTCGGCGCACTTCTCGTAGTTGCCGACGCCGTAGGCGTCCCAGTCGGTGCCTTCCATCAGTTCCTTGAAGGTGCCGACATAGCCTTCGCCGACCAGGTAGCACGGACGCTGCCAGCCGAACACGGTGCGCGCCGGATTGCCCCAGGGCGTGCACTTGTAGGTCTGGTTGCCGGCCAGGAAGTCCAGGAACAGCGTGGACTGGCTGAACGCCCAGTTCTTGCCGGCGCGGCCGCGCGACAGGATGTCGCGGAACAACTGGCGGGTCTTGCCGCGGTTCAGGAAGTGCTGCTGGTCCGGCGCGCGCTCGTAGGCGTAGCCCGGCGACACGGTGATGCCGTCCACGCCCATGGCCTTCACGGAGTCGAAGAAGCGGGCCACTTTTTCCGGCTCGGCATCGTTGAACAGCGTGCAGTTGATGTTGACGCGGAAGCCGCGCTTCTTGGCCGCGGCAATCGCCTCGACGCAGCGGTCGTACACGCCTTCCTGGCTCACCGAACGGTCATGCATCTCGCGGTCGCCATCCAGGTGCACCGACCAGACGAAGTAAGGGCTGGGCTCGTACTGGTCCAGCTTCTTTTCCATCAGCAGCGCATTGGTGCACAGGTAGACGAACTTGCGGCGCGCAATGATGCCCTTGACGATGGTGGGCATGTCCTTGTGCAGCAGCGGTTCGCCGCCGGCGATGGAGACCACCGGGGCGCCGCATTCGTCGACCGCGCCCAGGCACTGCTCGATGGACAGGCGCTGGTTCAGGATGGGGTCCGGATAGTCGATCTTGCCGCAGCCGTTACAGGCCAGGTTGCAGCGGAACAGCGGTTCCAGCATCAGTGCCAGCGGATAGCGCTTGTTGCCGGAGAGATGCTGCTTGACGACATAGGCGCCCACGCGGGCAACCTGCAAAAAGGGAATGGCCAAAATGTACTTCCTTGTTATTGGGGGCGGCCGGGGTCAGCCAGCGGCGGTTTGCGGGTCCGGCTGCGGCACGGCCTCGGTTGCCGCCGTGCCGGCTGCCTGCCTGCGCGGCGACGGATCGGCCAACTCGGCGGGCAAGCGGAATTCGGCGTGCTCCTCGCGGCCATCCATGGTGGACACCTCCACCGGTCCGAGCCTGCGCAGCGCGGCGATCACGTCCTTGACCATTTCCTCGGGCGCGGACGCACCTGCCGTGATACCCACGACTTCGACGCCGCGCACCCATTCGGGGTTCAGCTCGCTGCCGTCGGCAATCAGATAGCTCGGCACGCCACTTTCCGTACCGATCTCGCGCAGGCGGTTGGAGTTGGAGCTATTGGTGGCGCCGATCACAAGGATCACCTCCACCTGCTTGGACAGCTCGCGGACTGCGCTCTGCCGGTTTTGCGTGGCGTAGCAGATATCGCGCGTATCCGGCCCCACCAGGTTGGGAAAGCGCCGGATCAGGGCGGCAATTATATTACGTGTATCGTCCACGCTCAGCGTGGTCTGCGTGACGTAGGCCACGGGGGTATCCGCGGGCAGGTCGAGTTGCGCGACCTCCGCCTCGCTTTGCACCAGGATGACCTTGCCCGGGATCTGTCCCATGGTGCCTTCGACTTCCGGATGGCCGGCATGGCCGATCAGGATCACCGTGCGGCCGCTGGCGGCATATTGCCGGCCCTGCGTATGTACCTTGATCACGAGAGGGCAGGTCGCGTCGATCGAGTGCAGCTGGCGGGTCCGCGCATCGCTCTCGACGTCCCTGGAGACGCCATGCGCGCTGAAAATCGTGACGGCGCCGGTCGGCACTTCATGCAGTTCTTCCACGAAGCGCGCACCCTTTTGCCTCAGCCCTTCCACCACGTGCTTGTTGTGCACGATTTCGTGTCGCACGAACACCGGGGCTCCATGCTTGAGTAGGGCACGATCTACAATCTCGATCGCGCGCACCACGCCGGCACAAAAACCGCGGGGTTGAGCAAGAATCACCTGCATAAAAATAGGCCCCCCGACCCAGTCAACGGGTTCAGCATTAGTTGATATTCCGGAATCACTTTCCCGTCATACGGTGGTTACTATATACCCGTGCCGCAACCTTTGTCTGGCACCTGGCAAACGCCTGCAACACTTTGAGGGTTATTCCTGTGGGGAACATGACGTCAGGAGACTATGTCCTGGTAACGGGCGCATCGGGTTTTCTCGGTTCGGCGGTAGCGCGGCAGGCGCTGGAGCGCGGGTTCCGGGTGCGCGCGATGGTACGCGCGGGCAGCCCGCGCCGCAACCTGGAGGACCTGCCGGTTGAGATCGCCGAGGGCGATATGCGCGATGCACGCGCCATGGAAAGCGCGTTGAAAGGCGTGCGCTATCTGTTTCATGTGGCGGCGGATTACCGCCTGTGGGCTCCGGATCCCGAGGAAATCGTACGTACCAATGTGGCCGGGACCGAAACCGTGATGGGTGCGGCACTCGCCTGCGGCGTCGAACGCGTGGTGTATACAAGCAGCGTGGCGACGTTGCGGGTAGCGGGCGCCACGGCGCCGGTGGCAGAAGACGCCGCCATGGGCGACCATGAGGCGATCGGTGCCTACAAGCGCAGCAAGGTACTGGCCGAGCGCGTGGTGGAGCGCATGGTGGCCCGCGACGGCCTCGAGGCGGTGATCGTCAATCCCTCCACACCGATCGGCCCGCGCGACGTGCGGCCGACGCCTACCGGCCGCATCATTGTCGAAGCCGCCAGCGGCAAGATCCCCGCCTTTGTCGATACTGGCCTCAATCTGGTGCATGTGGACGACGTGGCGGCCGGGCATATGCTGGCGCTGGAGCGCGGCGTGACCGGCGAGCGGTACATTCTTGGCGGGCAGGACGTCTCCCTGCAGCAGATGCTGGCCGACATTGCCGCCATGACCGGGCGGCGCCCGCCCACCATCAGCCTGCCGCGCTGGCCGCTTTACCCGCTGGCTTTCGCGGCGGAGGCGGTGGCGCGCATGACGGGCAAAGAGCCCTTCCTGACGGCCGACGGCCTGTCGATGTCGAAATACCGGATGTTCTTCAGTTCGGAAAAAGCCCGCCAGGTGCTTGGCTACCAGGCACGGCCCTACCAGCAAGGCCTGGGCGAGGCGCTCGACTGGTTCCGCAGCGCCGGCTACCTGCGCTGACACTGGCCGGCGGCGCATGGCGCGCCGGCCGTCACCGGCCCGCTGCCGTCAGCCGCGCTGCGGCGCCTGCGCACGGCCTTTCCACTGCCCGCCCTTGCGCAGCCAGTAGCGGCGCGCGGAATCGATGGTGGCGCCAAGGTAGAACAAGGCCGTCAGCGGCAGCAGCGGCGCCAGCCACAGGGGCTGGCGGTATTCGCGCAGCATGGGCATGTAGGCCAGCGTCATGGCCAGCCAGGCCGCCCATGCCGGCCATAGCCGCAAGCCGCCGCCAAGCGCCAGCAGGGGCGGCGCCAGGTAGGTCAGCACCATGCCAGCCACCGCGCCGGCCAGCAACAGCGGCGAGTAGCGCAACTGGGTGTAGGCGCTGCGCGCGATCATGTCCCACAGGCTGCGCCAGTCATCGTAGGGGCGCACCGAGATGCTGTCGTCGGCGAGGTCCAGACGGATCGAGCCGCCTTGCTTGATACAGGCTGCCAGGCTGCAGTCGTCGATCAGTTCGCCGCGGATCGCGGCAAATCCGCCGATGCGGGCCAGCGCGCTGCGCCGCGCCAGCATGCAGCCGCCGGCGGCCGCGGCCACGCCGCTGCGCGGGTTGTTGACGCGCGCAAACGGGTAGAGCTTGGCAAAAAAGAACACAAAGGCCGGGACGATCATGCGCTCCCACCAGGATGCGCAGCGCAGCCGCACCATCAACGAAACCAGGTCCCGCTGCTCGCATTCCGCGCGCGCCACCTGCTGCGCCAGCGCACCGTTGCCGTGATGGATGTCGGCATCCGTCAGCCACACCCAGGTGGCCGCGGGGGCCAGCCTGTCAGCGGCTTCCAGGCCTTCCGACTGCGCCCATACCTTGCCGCTCCAGCCGGGTGGCAGCTCGCGCGCCGTGATCACCGCAAGCGATTCCGCCTTGCCCAGCGCAGCCGCGGCGCTGCGTGCAATGTCCGCGGTACCGTCGGTGCTATGGTCGTCCACCACCACCAGCCGCAGGGGCGCGGGATAGGACTGACCCAGCACGCTGGTCACCGCGCCGCCGATGACGGCCGCCTCGTTGCG
>NZ_JFJV02000130.1:42586-53208 GCF_000611145.1 Cupriavidus sp. SK-3
GCGTGCCGGGATGATGGCGACCACTTCCGGCCATTGCGCCGGGGCGGGCGCGGGGCCGGGCTTGCGCACCCGCCAGAAGCCGGCGCGGCCAGCCAGCAGCACGCACCAGATGGCGAGCGGGATCAGGGACAACAGGAACATCTCAAAAGGCTCCAGAACAGCTTCAGGTGGGTCAAGGTGCGCTCAGCGCAGAAAGCGGCGGGCAAGCCGGGCCAGCTTGGGAACGATCTCCGGCCGCAACAGGCGCGGATCGTAACCCGCCATGCGGCGTTCGTTCTCGGCCAGGCAAAGATCGATCATCTCGCGCGCGGACAAGGTCTCGGCGATCGCTGCCGTACTGTTCATCGGGAAATTGGCGTCCTTGGCCACGCCATCGGCATCGATGCCGCGCGCAATGCCAACGCGCTCCCAGATCAGGAAGGCCCACACCCGCATCACCTTGAGCGCATACAGCGGGCGCCGCCACCAGGGCAGGTTGCGGCGGTACCAGGCGGCCCAGTTGACGAAAAACAGGATGTGCCGGCCTTCCTCCTGGATGACGGGTTCGAAGGTTTCAACCAGTTCGGCGGGAAAGAAGCCCGAGCGCCTGGCCGCGGCGAACAGCCCGAACGCGGCAAAGCTGTCGATACACTCGCTGTAGCCGGTCACCAGCCAGCCCCATTCGGCGTCGGCGGGGGGCAGGTACTCGGGTTCGGGCGCCAGCGCGATGCCATACGCTTCGACCAGCTTCGACAGCACCACCTTGTGCCGCGCCTCCTCGGCGCCGTCCATCTCAAGCGCGCTGCGCAGCAGCGGCTCGGCCACGGTATTGGCGAAGGACTGCACACGGATGGACGCGCGTCCCTCGGTCTGCACCGCGATATCCCAGATCGGCAGGGACGTCACCCGGTGCAAGGCGTCGGGGTCGAGGCTCGGCCAGTCGATGACGGCCGGTTTATAGGGGTTGTGGGTTTGCAGCAGCATGTTGCAGAACATGCGCAAGTGCTGGGGCGAGCCGATGCGGACCGGCCCGGGTTCGGGATCGGTCCAGTTGCGCATGGCATGGTCGGCCTGGTCGATCGCGGCCTTCGCGATGGTCGCTGCGACGGCGGTTGCGCGCGCTTCGGCGCTCGGCTCTTCGGATCTGCTGGGCGCCGCAAGTGCGTCTGACATCCTGCTCCCCCTGGCTGTGGATGGTTTGGGGGTCATTCTAGCTTGGCCGACGCGCCCGCGCGTGCCGGACTAGCATCACGGCGCGGCGGGCGGGGAGAGGGCAGGCCCTAGCCCTGGTACTGCACCGGCGAACGGGACTGCATGCCCAGCCGGTAATACAGCAAGGTCAGCAGGATCAGCCAGGCCGGGCCCACGTACAGCGCGATGCGCGTATCCGGGAAGTACGCCATCAGCGCGACCACCAGCCCCAGGAAGGCCAGCGCCACCCAGGAGCCATAGGGCCAGAACGGCATGCGGAAGGCGAGCTTGCTGCGTTCCGCCGTGGACAGGCCGCGGCGGAAGTTCATCTGCGTGACCAGGATCACGGCCCAGGTCCAGATGGCGCCGAAGGTGGAGATCGAGGTGACCCAGACGAACACCTTCTCGGGGACCAGGTAGTTCAGCAGCACGCCGCACAACAATGCGGCAATCGAAACGAGCAGGGCGCGGCGCGGCACGCCGTTGCGGTCCGTCACGGCAAAGGCGCGCGGCGCCTGGCCTTGCTGTGCCAGGTTGTAGAGCATGCGGCCCGTGCTGAAGATGCCGCCGTTGCAGGAGGACAGCGCGGCGGTCAGCACCACGAAGTTGATGATGCCGGCGGCGGTCTTGATGCCAAGGCGTTCGAACGTCATCACGAAGGGGCTGCCCTGCGTGCCGATTTCATTCCAGGGGTAGATGGCGAGGATCACGAACAGCGCGCCCACGTAGAAGATCAGGATGCGCCAAAACACCGAGTTGATGGCGCCTGGGATCGATTTCCGCGGGTTTTTCGCCTCACCGGCGGTCAGGCCGATCATCTCCACGCCGAGGTAGGCGAACATCACCATCTGCAGCGACATCAGCACGCCGGAAGCGCCGTTCGGCATGAAGCCGCCATGGGTCCACAGGCTGGAAATGCCGATCGCCACGCCGCCATTGCCAAAGCCAGCCACGATCATGCCGGTGCCGCCGATCAGCATCAGCACGATGGTGACGATCTTGATCATGGCGAACCAGAACTCGAATTCGCCGTAGGCCTTGACCGCCAGCAGGTTGACCGAGCCCATTGCGGCCAGCGCCGCCAGCGCCCAGATCCAGCGGGGCATGTCGGGGAACCAGATGCCCATATAGATGGCGACAGCGGTGATTTCGGCGATGCAGGTCACCAGCCACAGGAACCAGTAGTTCCAGCCCGTCAGGTAGCCGGCCAGCGGCCCCATATAGTCCTGCGCGTAGCGGCAGAAGGAACCTGCCACCGGGTTGTGCACGGCCATTTCGCCGAGCGCGCGCATGATCAGGAAGATCATGGCGCCGCCGATGATATAGGCCAGCATGATGGCCGGGCCGGCCATCTTGATGGCGCTCGCCGAGCCCAGGAACAGGCCCACGCCAATGGCCGAGCCCAGCGCCATCAGCCGGATCTGGCGTTCGCCAAGGCCGCGGTGCAGCGCTTCTCCGTTTTCACTCATCTGTTGTCTCCGATCGGTAATTGTCCGGAATCGCCCCTTTTGGGGGCGGTCCGGGTGCTCCTCCTGGCTTCCGTGGACAAGTCGCGCAGATGATGCGGACAAGGCCGGCACCGCATCTTTATAGGGCATGCCTGGTGGGCATGTCCTACTGAAAACTGGCCTTCTGGCGCAATTGTTTGTCTTTAAAGACAAAGGTTGGCCGGAAAGCAAGCAGTCCGATGGGGTGCTATTGGGCGGAAGTGGCGAGCAGATTAAAGACAATCGACCAGCATTTGTTTTTGAAATTTATATGAATAGCAGGAAAAAATGCTGCAATAGCGCCGGCGGGGTGGAAGTGCGGCGCGGCCGGGACACATCCTGTGGGGTCGCGCGGCGGCGGAGCGGCTAGTGGCGGCGCGATGCGCGGGCGGCGATACGCTCGGGCCCGAGGCCGGCGCGCCATGCGCCCGGCGGCATGCCAAAGCGCTGGGTGAAGCTGCGGGTAAAGGTGGTCTGGTCGGGAAAACCGAGCGTCAGCGAGATATCCGCCAGCGCCTGGCTCCGGTCGGCCAGCAGGCGCGTGGCCTGGTCCAGTCGCATGCGTGTCTGGTAACGATGCGGCGTATCGCCGAAGGCGTCGCAGAACAGGGTGTGGAAGCGCCTTACGCTCCAGCCGAAATGTGCCGCAAGCTGGCTGGCGCGCACAGGTGCCTCCAGATGCTGGCGCAGGTAGGCGTCGATTTCCGCCAGGGGGAAACGCGCCGGCCGGGCACGGCCATCCACGCCGAGCGCTTGCGCGAGGTCGGAGGCAAGCGTGGCCGCCAGCTGCCAGTGATGCTGGCGCGAGCCGGCCTGGCTCCTGCCTTGCTGCTGCATGGCCACGCGCCGCACGCCGGCGCTCCAGGCGCCGGTGACGGCAAACGCCCTCACACGGTCCGTCAGTGCCGCCGGCAACGCGAGCGAACCGGGCGGAACGTCGAGCACCAGTTGCCGGTTGTCCCCCAGCCCGAGGAAATCGTGGCACTCGCCGGCAGGTACGATCAGCCCGCTACGGGGATCGAGCCGGTGCAGGTGCCCGCCGATTTCCAGCTCGCAGGCACCGTCCAGGCCGAACAGTACCTGGTAATAGTCATGGCGATGCCGCTCCGGCTCCGGCTGGTAGACGCGGGTCTCCACCAGCGGAGCCGGCAGGCTCGCCGGTATCGCCGGCAAGGCGCGCTTATCGGGCGGCGACATGGCCGGTTTTCCCAATGGCGTCGCCGCGCTTGCCGCCCTGGCCGGTCTGGCACAGCCAGACCCCAAGTCCGGCAACGATCAGGCCCAGCAATTGCAGGGGTCCGAGCCGGTCGCCAAACAGCCCCCAGGCCTGCAACGCGGCCAGCGGCGGAGCGAGGAACATCAGCGAGGCCGCCGTGGCGGCCTGGCCGCGCCGGACGATGCGCAGCAACAGGTAGGTGCCCAGGCCCGACAGCACCAGGGTGGCCCACGCCAGCGCAGACCACAGCGCCAGGCCCGGCTGCCAGTGCGTCTCGCCCAGCATCCAGGCCAGCGCGCCGGCCACCAGTGCGCCGCCCACGTTTTGCCACGCCGAGCTGGCACGCAGGTCGGCGGCGGCAATCGAGGTTTTTTGCAGGATCGTGCCCATGGTGATGGAGAAGATGGAAAGCACCGCCACCAGCACCACCCACGGCGAAACCGGGCCGGGCGCGCTGGCCAGGGTGGCCGGGGCCACTACCAATACTACGCCCAGCGAGCCCAGCGCAAGTCCGCCCCAGCCCCGGCGGGACGGGAATTCTCCCAGCAGCGGGATCGCCAGCAGCGCCGTCAGCAGCGGCTGCAAGGCGCCGAGCAAGGCCATGGCCGATGGTGCCAGGCCATGCGCAATGGCCCAGTAACCGCCACCCAGGTAGCTGCCGTGCAACAGGCCGCCGGCCAGCAGGTGTTTCGGCACCTCGCGCAGCGCCGGCCAGCGCGCGCCGCCGGCCAGGGCTACGCCGGCGAACAGCAGGGCCGCCAGCGAGAAGCGGGCCAGCAGGAAGAGGCTGGGCTGCACCACCGGCACGATCGCACGGCCCACGATGAAGCCGGTCGACCAGATCAGCACGAAGGCGAGGCTGGACAGCCATATGGCGCTGGGGGGAACGGTGTGACGGGGTGACGGCATGGCGAATTGGGGGTTTGCGCGTGCGCGGCGCGGGCAGGGCGGACAACAATGGGCTGCAGGTTAGTAGCCGGATACCGTGCTGTCTTGGCGAATCCGGCAACGCGCGCCGCTGTGCGGCCGACCAGCCTCGGCTTCGGTTTATAGTTGGTCTTCGCCCCGGCCGGCCACATCATGGCCGTTGCGACGCCTTGCGCTGCGCCTGACGCTGTTTCCCGCGCAAGGCAGCCCGTGATTCGTCAATCTACAGCCCCCTTTATCCATGTCCGAACTCTTGCTGGAACGCGTACTCCTTACGAACGATGACGGTATCGACGCCCCCGGCCTGGCCGTGCTCGAGGCCGTGGCCGCCACGCTGGCGCGCGAGGTCTGGGTGGTCGCGCCCGAGCACGACCAGAGCGGGACCTCGCACTCGCTGAGCCTGCACTCGCCGTTGCGCATCAGCCAGCAGGGCGAACGCCGCTTCGGCGTGTCCGGCACGCCGGGCGACTGTGTCGTCATGGCCGCGCGGCACCTGATGGCCGATGCCCCGCCGAGCCTGGTCCTGTCGGGCATCAACCGCGGCGCCAACCTTGGGCTCGAAACCGTGTTCTCAGGCACCGTAGGCGCCGCCATGACCGGCGTATTGCTGGGCATCCCGGCGATCGCGCTGAGCCAGGCCTTTACCGATCGCAACGCGGTGCGCTGGGAAACGGCGGGCGAGCTGGCCCCTGGGGTGATCCGCCGCCTGCTTGCGGCAGGCTGGAACCAGCAGGCCTGCCTGAACGTCAACTTCCCCGATGTGGCACCCGAGTCGGCCGGCCCGCTGACGGTGACGCGCCAGGGCGTCGGCCTGGTCAAGGATCTCGCCGTCAGGGCGCATGTCGATCCGCGCGGGATCCCGTATCACTGGCTGCAGTTCTCCCGTGCCCCCCGCCCGGACGCCGACGACAGCGAGGCCGTCGTGATCGGCCGGGGCGGCATCTCGGTCACGCCGCTGCGCTTCGAGCGCACCGACGAGGAGGCGGCGGCGGAACTGGCCGGGCGCTTGTGATGGCGCCGGGCCTTGATCGCTGGACCCAGGTGCAGGCCGCGACGTTCGGATAGCCCCGCCCGGCGATGGCGGGGGCGGCCTTCAGCGCGGGGCCCGCTGCAGGGCGCCGAACGCGAGTCGCCGGCGCGCGCGTCAGGGCTCGTCCACGACAGGGTTGGAAAGCACGCCGATGCCATCGATCTCAATCTCGATCTTGTCGCCGGGCTTCATGAACACTGGCGGCGTGCGCGGATAGCCCACGCCGGCCGGCGTGCCCATGGCGATCACGTCGCCCGGCTCCAGGGTCAGGCATTCCGTCAGCAGGGCAATGGTTTCCGCCACGTCCCAGATCATGTGCCCGGTGTTGGAATCCTGCATGACCTGCCCGTTCAGGCGGGACTGGATGCGCAGGCCGGCGGCGCCCGCCGGCAATGCGTCCGGTGTCACGATCCACGGCCCGAACGCCCCGGTGGCATCGAAATTCTTGCCGATCGTCCACTGCGCCGTCTTGCGCTGGTAATCGCGCAGGGACGCATCGTTGAAGCAGGCGTATCCGGCCACGCAGTTCAGCGCATCGGCGCGGCTGGCATGCCGCACCCGCTTGCCGATGACGACCGCGAGTTCCGCTTCATAGTCGAGTTTGTCCGAGCAGCGCGGGCGCTGGATCGGGGCTTCCGCCGCCAGCAGGGACGTGGCGCCGCGGAAGAAAAAGGCCGGGTATTCCGGTTTCGCATTCCCGCCTTCCGCGGCGTGATCGTAGTAATTCAGGCCAAGGCAGATGATCTTGCCCGGCCTTGCCAGCGGGGTCAGCAGCCGCACCGCGGCAAGCGGCAGGCGCCTTGCTCCCGCCAGGGATTCGGACAGGCGGCCTCGCGCCGCATCGGGCAGCTCGAACCACTCGCTCCAGTCCGCGACACCCGCCACGGTCTCGACGATCTCCGCGCCGTCCACCACCCCGAGGCAGATCTTCCCCTCGAATTCATATCTTGCCAGCCGCATCGCACACTCCATCCAGGTTTCGAACATCGTAAAATATCGATATTTAGTAGTATGCTATTTAATATCGATATTTTTTGAGATTAGGGTTTACATCAGGGCTGCACGTACCGGCGCGTGACGAAAATCGATAAAATCTCCCGATGCGCACCATGCCACCGTCACTTCCCGAAACCGCAGCCACCGCAGCCAGGACGCCGGCCGTCACGGTTGCCAGCTCCGTCTATGAACGATTGCGGGATGACCTCCTCACGGGCGGCATCGAGCCGGGTGTCAAGCTGCGTATCGAAACCATCTGCGAGCGCTACGCCGCCGGCAACACGCCAGTGCGCGAAGCGCTGAGCCGGCTGGCCGCGGAAGGGCTGGTAGTGCGCCACGACCAGCGCGGCTTCACGGCCGCTCCGGTGGACCTCGACGAGCTCGAAGCGCTCACGCGCACCCGCGCCGACATCGACCAGATGGCGCTGAAAGACGCGATGGCGCATCCGTCCACGCAATGGGAAGAGCAGATCGTGCTGGCCTTGCACCGGCTCTCGCGAACCCCGCGCTCGGCACAGGACGATACCTACGTGCCCAACCGGGAGTGGGAGCGGCTGCACCGCGAGTTCCATCGCAGCCTGATCGCGAATTGCCGCTCCCGCTGGCTCCGGCAGTTCAGCGAGGAGCTTGCCGACCAGGCCTATCGATACAGGCAATGCTCGATCCGCAATGCCTATGGCGTGCGGGATGTGCATGCGGAGCATGCGGCTGTGGCTGAGGCGGTATTGGCTGGGGATGTTGAGCTGGCAGCGTCATTGCTGACGCGGCACTACTGGCAGACGGCGGAATTTATTCAGGCGGCTGCCGGGCGGGATGACTAGACGGTGCTTTAGCAGTGCTTTAGCGGTGGCGGAGCCTGTGCCTGCCAGTATCGAAACCCCCGAGGGACCGAGCGTCGCTGAGGGGGATATCTGCCAGTATTTGCACAGACAGAAGCAAGGGCGCCTCGAGCAGGAGTTCTTGCCGGCCTAACCGGTCGCCGCGGCCCTGTGTGTGTGGCGCGGTGGAGCGCCGGGTTGACGCCTGCGCGGCCAGTTCAAGCCGCTCCCGAAAATAGCCCTTCGGCAAACGGCCGTCTTGCGGCACTGCGTTGCTCGTTTGATAATTTCGCCTGCCCAGGCAATTTCATCAAACCGGTTTTGAATGTACTCCCTAGACGACCTGCGACTTTTTGTCCGCACCGCCGAACTTGAAAACCTCTCCGCCGCCGCCCGCGAGCTGGGCCGTACCGCAGCCACGGCCAGTGCGGCGTTGATCCGGCTTGAGCAGCGCCTGAGCGCGCGCTTGTTTGCCCGCACCACCCGCCGCATGCGCCTGACCGAGGAGGGGCGCGTGTTCCTGGAGGCAGCACGCAAGGCACTGGCGGCGTTGGAGGAGGGCGAGGGCGCGCTGGCGGAACAGCGGGAGGAACTCGCCGGGCCGCTGCGATTGTCGGCGCCGGCGGACCTCGGGCGCACCTTGCTGCGAGGCTGGCTCGACGATTTCCTGCTGGCGCATCCGCAGCTTTCGCTTGCGTTGTCCATCGGCGATACGCTCGCCGATCTTTATCGCAGCAACGTCGACCTGGCCGTGCGGGTGGGCTGGCTGGAGGATTCGGGGCTGGTGCGCCGGCAGCTTGCCTTGACGCGGCGCGTTGCGGTGGCCGCGCCTGCGTATCTCAAGCGCTGCGGTACACCGGCTTCGCCCGACGCGCTGGCGCAGCACCAGATGCTGTGCCTGGCACCGGGCGGCCAGGCGCCCATGCGCTGGCCGTTCCGTTCGCGCCAGACGAGGGTGGAGGTGGAAGCCAACGGGCGGCGCACCAGCGATGATGGCGCCGTGGTGCGCGACTGGGCCCTGGCAGGCCACGGCATCGCGTTCAAAAGCTGGTTCGATGTGGCGGCCGATGTCAGTGCCGGCCGCCTGGTGCTCCTGTTTCCCGACTGGTACCAGGACAGCGTGCCGCTGCAACTGGTGTTCCTGCAAAGCCGGTTTCCGTCTTACCGGCAGCGCCGCCTGATCGAGTTCCTGCAGGCCCGCTTCGCCGCGTTCGACGCCGATTACCCCTTCCCTGCCTAGCCCGCGGCGACACGCTTCGCGCGCAACGGGCGCGCAACCACTTACATCATGGCGTGCCATACCCGGCCGGTTGCGTGCTTGCGCCTGTCTGCGCCCGCTCTCGCTCTCGCCTGAATGACATCAATACAAGACATTCAGCAATGAGACATATGGATTTCATATAAGACATGGACAATGCGTCTCACCGCCACGGGTGCGGTTCATGGCGTTTCCCGCATGGTTGCCCGCGGCCGGTGGCAGACCGCCTCATCCATCCATAAGACAGAGAAAATCCAGTGAAGAAAGCTCTCCTTGCAATGACTGCCGCAGCAGCTGCTGCAGCTTCCGGCGCAGCGTTCGCCCAAACCGCGTCCGGCGTCACGCTGTACGGCATCGCCGACGTCGGCATTGAAGTCATCAACCACATGCCTGCCGCCGGCTCCGCGGGCGGCACGGTCACGCGCATGAACTCCGGCAACTTGTCCGGCTCGCGCTGGGGCCTGCGCGGCACCGAAGACCTGGGCGGCGGCCTGAAGGGTATCTTCGTGCTGGAAAGCGGCTTCGATATCGACTCCGGCACGTCCGGCCAGGGCAACCGCCTGTTTGGCCGCCAGTCTTATGTCGGCCTGCAGGGCAATTTCGGCGCCGTCACGCTGGGCCGCCAGCAGAACTCGCTGTATGACCTGTTCGGTGCCTATGATCCGATGGCCGTCGGCCCGCGTTACGCGCTCAACAGCGTCGATTCGCAGTTCAACGGCCGTGCCGACAACGCCATCAAGTACACCGGCAAGTTCGGCGGCCTGACCGCTACCGGCTTCTACAGCACCGGGCGCGATGCCACCGTGGCCAACGGCGGCGAAGTGCCGGGCGAAAGCAAGGTCGGCCGCAACTACGGTGCCGGCCTGGCCTACGCGGCGGGTGGCTTCTCGGTCGGCACCGCCTATGACCAGTTCCAGGGTTCTTCCGTCGCATTGAAGGATCGCAGCGCCAAGCGCGCCGCCATTGGCGCGGCTTATGCCTTTGGCGATGCCAAGGTGTTTGCCGGCTATCGCTGGCTGCGTGACGATGGCACGGCAAGCGCCACGGCCGCCGTCACCCGCAGCAATGTGTACTGGACCGGCGCGCAGTACAAATTCACCCCCGCCTTGCAGCTGACGGGCGCGGCCTACTACACCGACATGAAGGACAGCGACGCGGATCCATGGATGTTCGTGCTGTCGGCCGACTACTCGCTTTCGAAGCGCACCGACGCCTACCTGAACGTGGGTTATGTGAAGAACAAGTCCGGCTCCACGCTGGGCCTGAACGGCAGCGGCACGGCATTGCCGGGCGCGAACCAGACCGGCGCCACCGTCGGCATGCGTCACCGCTTCTGAGCGGAGCGCATTCGCGGTTGCCGGGGGCGCCGCGCTGACCGGCGGCTCCTTCCAGGGGAGGAAGCCGCCAATCATCATATCGGCCTTGCCTTGCCGCGAGGATCGTTGGGCCGGTTGATCGACCGGCCTTTTTTCTCTGCTTCGCCGAATCGGGTGAAGTGCTGAAGGCTGCCGTCGCCGTAGACGCGCTCCACCCTGGACACCACGACGTGATAGCCGTCATACCATTTGCGGTACTGGCGCTTCGCGTCCAGGTGCCTCGGGTCGGTGGCGAAGGCCCGCAGGGCTTCCTGGTCCCGCCAGTAGTAGCTGGCGTTGGCCAGCTTGCCGTCCGGCGAGCGCCATGACTCGGCGCCCAGAAACCCGGGGCTGGCGGCCGCCCC
>NZ_JFJV02000130.1:53214-61579 GCF_000611145.1 Cupriavidus sp. SK-3
CGATGGCCGCGCTCAATCGCCTGAACTCCTCGTCGGTCTCGCCTGGCTTGTAGATAAAGGCTGCGATGTACATCTCATGCTCTCCGTTGCTGGTTTGCTTGGGGATGGGGCTGCCGGCCTAGGATGCCCTCGGCATGGCGATCAGCCTTAGCGCCAGCAGCGCCAGCACCACCGCCAGCCCGTACTTCTGGAAGATGGCGGCGCGCGGATTGCGGCTGAGGAAACGGCGCGCCGAGCCGCCGGCGGCGCCCAGCAGCGCGTGAAAGACGGTGCTGATCAGCGTCAGCACGCAGCCAAGGACAACCAGTTGCCGGGCTACGTTCCCCTTGGCCGGGTCGACGAACTGCGGCAGGAAGACCATGAAGAACAGCAGGGCTTTCGGGTTCAACAGGCTGTTCAGCGTGGACCGGAAAAACACGGATATCAACGAGGCTTGCTGTGCCACCGTGCCCAGCGGCGCAAGGGGGCGCCGCAGCGCCTTGCAGGCCATCCACAGCAGGTATAAGGCGCCGGCGTAGCGGATGAGGTCGAAGGCGGGCGGCCACGCGGCGATGACGGCAGTGATGCCGGTGGCGGTCAGGACCGTCAGCACAAGGTCCGCCGCCGCGATGCCCAGCGCCGCGGCGGTGCCGCCGCCTGGTCCGTAGGTGATGCCGTGCGCCATGACAAAGGCCATGTTTGGCCCGGGTGACAGCAGCAGGACCATCACTGCCGCGGCGAATACGGACAAGGTTGCGAGTTCGATCATGCCTGCAACTCCCCGGTGCTCGTGGAAGCCCGTCGGAGCCCTTTACGTTGATGAGGCTGGTAGCGTAATCTTTGTGTCTGGTACAAACAAAAAATTGTTCTAGATACAAAGACAAGGCAGAACGCAGAAGGCAGAAGGCAGAGGATGATCCCCGCACCGACCCGGTACAAAACCATCATGGACGAGATCGCCGGCCGCATCCGCGAGGGGGTGTTGCCGCCAGGCACGCAGTTGCCGACCGTTCGTGCCCTGATGAAGCAGCATGGCATCGCCCTGGCCACGGCCTCGCGCATCTACAAGGAACTGGAATCGATCGGACTCGTCGTCGGCGAGACGGGCCGGGGCACGTTCGTGCGGGACACGTCGCTGCCGCGCGGCCTGGGCATGGAGCAACATCCCGCGCGCTTCGGCGCCGTGGATCTCACCTTCAACTATCCGTCCTTGCCGGGCCAGGACGATATACTCCGGGATGGCCTGCGCACTATCGCGGCCTCGGGCGATCTCGACGCGCTGCTTCACTCGGCGCCGCAGGGCGGGCGGCCGCACGAGCGGCAGACGGCGGCCCGGCACCTGCGCAACCGGGGTATCCGGGTGGGCGGCGATCAGGTGCTGATCGTCAACGGCGCGCAGCAGGGACTGGCCGTGGCGGTGATGGCGCTGCTCAAGCCGGGCGATGTACTAGCCGTCGATGCGTTGACCTATCCCGGCATGAAGATGCTGGCCCAGGCGCATCGCCTCGATCTGGAGCCGGTGCCGCACGCGGTTGGCGGCATGGACCTGGACAGGCTGGCCGCGCTTTGCAAGCGGCGTCCGGTACGCGCGGTCTACGCCATGCCCACGATGCACAATCCGCTGGGCACGGTGATGGCGGAGGCGGAACGCACCCGCCTGGCCGGACTGGCCGAGCGGCACGATTTCCTGATCATCGAGGACGGTGCGTATGCCTTCCTTGCCGAGCCGGCGCCAAAGCCGGTCTTTACCTATGCCCCTATGCGGACGGTCTATGTATCGGGCCTGTCGAAGAGCGTGGCATCCGGCCTGCGCGTGGGATTTGTCGCAGCCCCCGCCGCGCTGGTGCCGGCGATCGAGCGTGCCATCCGCGTCTCGACATGGAACACCCCGTCACTCACCGTGGCGCTCGGCTGCCATTGGATCGAAACCGGCCTGGTCGACGATCTGGAAGACCGGAAACGCAAGGACGCGCGGCTGCGCCAGAGCCTGGCGCGCCGCGTGCTGCGCGGCAGCGATATCGTGGCGCACCGCTCGTCCTACTATCTGTGGCTGACCTTGCCCGAGGACCTGCGCGCCGACCGCGTTGCCGCCGCGCTGGAGGGCGAAGGCGTCCTGGTGACGACCGCGGAGCCTTTCGCCGTCACGCCCAACGTGCCGCATGCGCTGCGGCTCGCCATTGGCTCCATCTCGCATGAAGCCCTGGAAGACGCGCTGGCGAAGGTGCGCCGGGCGGTGGCTGCATAGCCGCTTAGCTGCTTAGCCGCCTGGCGCGGATCGGCCTCACTCGATGACATCGCCTACCCAGACGCGATCGAAGCTCGCTGCCGCTTCGTGCTGGATCTTGCGTACTGTCTCGGCATCGGCAGCCTCGTACTCGCAGACCATGCGCTTGCGGTCGGCCGCGATCAGGCTGCGTTTCCAGGTGACGTTGTAGAGGGCGAGGCAAGGGCGCTCGCGGTCGGCGACGATCTTCATGTCCTCGTCGGATTGCGGGGTGGCGAAGCTGCGCTCAACGATGATGTGTGACATGGCGGGCCTCCTGTCGGGGTGCGGAAGTGCATGCAGGTAGGCTAGCGCCCTGGCGTTGGCGCAAGCGTTGGAATGGCACGGCATGCCAGCACCGCGCGCTCCAGCGCCGCCGCCGCCCGCGCGCTCGGCTGGTGGCCGGCCACCAGCCAGCGCAGTTCCGCGAGCCACCCGGCCGCGCGGGCCGCGTCGCCCGCGCTGGCGGCGGCCTGCACCAGGCAGGCGGCTGCCACCGTCATTTCGGTCAGCCTGCGAACGGCCCGGGCTGCGTCCAGGGCTTCGCTCGCGCAGGTGCCGGCAACCTCGCATTGGCCCCGGTCCAGGGCCATCGCGGCGGCGGCGTTGAGCGCATAAGCGAGGTGGGCCTTGTCGTCCACGCTGCGCAGGGACGCCAGCGATGCCGCCAGTTCGTCCTGCGCGGCGGGCTGGCCGAGACGCAGCCTGGCAAGGGCTCCCAGCGCGCCAGCGAACGGGGCGGCGGGTTCCACGGCTTCCATGGCATCCACGGCTTGCACAGTTTCGGTTGTCTGGCCCGCCTTGCCCGTCTCGCGCATGCGCCGCGCAGCCTGCTCGATCTCCGCGCTGTGCCCGAGGACCTCGTCGAAGCGGCCAAGCTCGAACGCGATGGTGGCCTGCCAGACGAGGCACTCGTACTCCCGCCAGTGATCCTGCCGCTGCCTGGCAAGGGCCACCGCGCGCGCCACTTGTCCGTGGCCGCTCGCCAGGTCGCCGTCGACACGCGCCAGCAGACCGTGGCCCCACATCAGCTCGATCGTCTGCAGGTCGAGCGATTCGGCAAGCGTGTCTGCCTCGGCGATCATGGCGCGCGCCCTGGGCAGATCCGTTTCCACTTCCAGCAGGCAGCGTGCGGTATTGGCGAGCTGCTGGCAGCGCGTGGCGGCATCGGCCTTGCGCGTCATGCGCTCGGCCTCCAGGATGGCGCGCCGCGCGCCCTCGGTATCGTTGCCTTGCTGCCGCAACCACGACAGGATGTGCAGGCCGGTGGCGGCTTCCTCGTGCAGCGAGAGCGCTTCCGCGGCGCGGATCTCGCTTTCCATTTCGCCGATGAGCGTGGGCAGGCGCCGCGCGCCGGCGCCGGTGGCGGCAACCGCGCGCAGCTTGAGCAAGCCGATCGCCAGCCGCACGCGCTCGGTGCCCTGCGGCAGCCGCTCAAGCTGGGCCAGGCCGCGCCCGGCAACCAGGGCAGCTTCGTCGTTGGCATAGACGCGCAGGCAATGCTCGCCCGCCGCCAGGCACGCTTGCGCGGTCATCGGCGCGTCGTCGGCGAGACTCGCGTGGTGCACCAGTTCGCCATATAGCCTGGGGTCTTCCGCGCATGCCGCCACCAGTTGCTGTGCGATCAGGCGATGCATGATGCGGCGCCGGGGCGGCGAAATGGCGCGATAGGCCGCCTGGCGCACCACGTCGTGGCTGAAGTCGAAGTGGCCCTCGCCGGTCGGCTTGAGGAGTCCGCGCCGCTCCAGTTGCTCCAGGGTCGTCAGCAATTGCACGAGGGGAATGCCGGACACCTCGGCCAGCAGCCGGGGCTGCAGTTCGCGGCCCATCGCCGAGGCGCGCAACAGCAGTTCGCGCGAGGCGGGTTCCAGCGCATCCAGGCGCTCGGCGATCAGGGCGTCAAGCGTACGGTGCGAGCCGTTGCCGCCGCGCGCCCTGTCGCGGGCGTTAGCCAGGGCAAGCACGAACAGCGGGTTGCCGCCACTGTCGCGCGCTACGGCCAGCGGATCCATCGCGGCCAGCGCCGGGCCGAGCAAGGCAGCGACCTCGGGCACGGCCAGCGGGGCCAGGGGCAGCCGGAGCAGGCGGCCTTCGCGCGCGAGCGAATGGAGCAATCCCTTGGCCCACGGGTTGTCGTCGACCTCGCCGGCTCGCGCGCCGCCGGCGAAGATCATCCGCGTGCCGGTTTCGAGCGTCCGGCACAGGAAGTGGAGCAGCGCGGCAGAGCCTTCGTCGAGCCATTGGAGGTCGTCCAGGGCCAGCGCCAGCGGTTGGCCGGCGGCGAGCCCGCGCAGCAGGCTGGCGACCGCGCCGAAGAGTTGTTCACGGCTGCCCTCGCGGTACTCGCCAGCCAGTGCGCCGCCCGCCAGCAGCGGTGCCGCCTGCCGCGCCTCGCCCGGCGGCACGGCGTCTTGCGCGATGCCGCGCAGCGTGTCGAGCCAGAGGCCGTAGGGCCGCACCATTTCGGCCTCATAGCAGCGGCCGCGCAGGACCTGGAAGCCGGATGCCTCGGCGCGCCCGGCGAAATGGTCGAGCAGCGTGGTCTTGCCGATGCCGGGCTCGCCGAGCAAGAGCAGCAGTACGCCGCTTTCGCTGCCGCCGCCGGCAACCAGCCGCTCGATGGCGTCGCGCTCGGACAGGCGTCCGATCAATGGCCGGCTCAGCAGGGCGGGCTGCTCGGCGCCGTTGGCCGCTGCGGCCGGGAGGCCGTTGCCTTGCGCTTCCTGCGCGTTGCTGTCCTCCCAGGCGGCCGCGCCTGCGGCCTGCATCTCCCGGCGCGCGCGGTGGATCGCCGCGTCCAGCGGACCATTTGGCGGCGTGGACAGCTCACGCCGCAACATGTCCCGTGCGTAGGCGTAGTGCTGCTCGGCGTCCGGATAGCGCCCGGCCGCCGCCAGCAGCGAGACCAGCGTGGCATGCGCGGATTCGGCGAGCGGATCGGCGGCCACCATGGCTCGTCCGTAGGGCAGCGCCAGTGCGGGCGTGGCTTCCAGGCGTGTCACCAGCGCACAGAGCACGGCGCGGCGCAGGCCGTCGTAGCGCTCCCGCTCCGCCGTGCACCAGTGATAGAAACGGTAGCAGCGCGCCAGGTCGAGGCCCGCGAGGAACTCGCCGCGCAGCAGGCGCGCGGCTTCTTCCAGCGCGCCAAGCGAGGCGGCATCGGTCCCGGCGCCAAGCAGGGCATGGATGCGTGCGATATCCACCGAGGCGCCTTGCGCGGCAAAGGCGACCCGCTCCCGGTCCGCGACCAGCCTGATCGCCCCGGCGGCGGTGTCGTCCAGCAAGGGCCGAAGCTTGGTCAGGCTCCAGCGCAACGCCGCGCGTGGATCGTCGGGCCCGTCCCAGAGCAGGTCGCAGAGCGACTGCCGGGATTGGGCCGCGCCGGCGCAAACCAGATAGCCGAGCAGGGCGCGAGTGCGCTTTGAGGCTGGCAGCGGTAGCGGTTCGCCATTGCGGGTCACGCATAAATCACCCAGCAGGCGGATTTCCAGTCGGGCAGTGGCCTGCGGTGAAGCGGCATCTCTGGCTGCCACGCTTTCTCCAACCGTGATTCCAACGGTGCCAGCCGATAGTGGAACTGGAAGGGCGGGGCTGCGGATGCACCGCGGCCTGCCGCGCCGCACCGTTGGCGACGCTGTTCAAAAAAGGTAGCACACGGGCCGGGCGGTTGCCAGCCGATGCGAGCACCCGCCCGCGGCCCGTCCCGTCCTCCACCAACCGTTCAAGGAGACACATCATGCTGATCGCAAGATGGCAGATCGATGCCCGCTTCGGGCACAAGCAAGAGGTCATCGACCGGCTGCAGGCATGGGCGCGCGAAATCGCCCCGCAAGCCGGCCTCGTCACCGGCCGCCTGCTGACCGGCTCGATCGGCGCGCTCGAAGCGACGGTGGTCCACGACTGGGAAGTGAACGATCTCGGCGAACTGGACCGCGCATGGGGCCGGCTCGCATCGATACCGGCGCACACGCAATGGAGCAAGGACCTGGAGCCGTTCGTGGTTTCCGGCACCGCGCGCTGGGAGATCTATCGCGTCTTGTGAGGCGTGTCGTGAGGCGTGTTGCGAGGTGTGCTGTGAAGCCGCGCGGCGCGCGGCAACTTATCCATCCAGGGAGCCCGTCATGCCAATCCACGGCTTCGACTATCACGCGCCATCCGTGCGCTATGCGTCCGAGGCAGCGCAACGCGCGGGGGGTGCCGACCGGGTGCGCTTCGAGGTCGCCAGTGCCAAGAGCTTTCCGGGCAGCGACTACGATCTCGCTGCCATGTTCGATTGCCTGCACGACATGGGCGACCCGGCCGGCGCATCGCGTCACGTGTGGAACAGCCTCAAGCCGGACGGCATGTGGATGATCGTGGAGCCGTTCGCGCAGGACCGGCTGGAGCAGAACCTCAACCCGGTGGGGCGGATCTTTTATTCGGCGTCGACCTTCATCTGCACGCCAGCGTCGCGCGCGCAGGAAGGCGCCATGGGCCTGGGCGCGCAGGCTGGCGAGAAGCGTATCCGGGAGGTGGTTACGCGGGGCGGCTTCCGGCGCTTCCGCCGCGCCACGGAAACGCCGTTCAACCTGATCTACGAAGCGCGCCCTTAGCGTGGGCCGGCGGGTTGGCGGCAAGCAATGCGGCGTTTTCGCCTTTCCTGCCGTCGCCGCGCCTGCGTAGTTGTTCCCATTGTCTGCCCGCGGGCTTTCCATTAGGCTTGGCCTCCACCTTCGAGGACTTCCGGCGCGTTCCTCCGCGTCCCTGCGCATACCGCCGGTTACTGGAGATGCCCTGATGCCCGCTGTGCAGAACCTGCAGCAGAAACCGGCACGGATGTCCATCGTGACGTTCGACCAATGGTGCGAAGCCATCGATACCAGTTTCCTGCCGCTCGCCTATACGCGCCAGACGCGCGGGTGCTTCCATAGCAACGTCAGCTACGCCCGCTTCGGCGCCTGCGCGGTGGCGGACATGGATGTCGATGCGCATCGGGTGGCGCGGGAGCCCCGGCACGCGGCGGCATCCGATGCGGGTTTCTTCAAGATCTTCTGGCAAATCAGCGGGCAGAGCCGGGTTGCGCAACGGGGCAACGAGGCATCGCTCGAACCCGGGATGTGGTCGATCTACGATACCGCGCAACCCTATAGCATCGAGATGGCGGATCGCTGCCGGGTGCTGGTGCTGCTGGTGCCGCAGGAGCGTGCCTTCGGCTGGCGGCAGGCGGCGGCCAGCCTGGGCGGCCGGGCGTTGCGGGGGGAGGGCGCGGCGCGTATCGCGTTGTCGGCGCTGGGTGCCATGCTGCACGATACCTGCTCGGGACACCTGCTGGATTACCAGGGACAGACGGTGCTGCAGGATTCTGTCGTTTCGCTGATGGAGACCGCGCTGCAAGGCGCGGACACACGGCCGCCGGCGCTTGGAGATGGCGCGGACGCTGCCGTGGCGCGGCATCTCGGCGAAGCGCGGATGCATCGCCTCGCTGAATTCATCGATGCCCAGTTGCATGATCCGGAACTCTCCGCGCAGCGGCTGGCCGCGGTACTGAACGTCTCGCGGCGCACCTTGTATAACCTGTTCCGCGAGTCCGGCCAGACCCCGCATGCCTATATCCTGTCGCGCCGGTTGCGGCAGGCGGCTGTGCGGCTGTCCGGCAGCGCGGACGCCGGACGCAGCATTACCGAGATTGCCTTTGCCCTGGGGTTTGCCGACGCGGCGCACTTCAGCCGTGTCTTCCATGAGCGCTTTGGCATGAGTCCTTCGCAATGGCGCCAGCAGAATGCGGGCGGGGCGCGTATTGCGCTGCATCATTAAACGCGCCGGCGGGCGCTTTGCACGCATCGACAAGCTTTCTGCACGGCAAGACAAGCCGTGACAAGGACGCGGTGCTAACTTCGGTCTCCATAACGCGGCATCAAGCCAAGACCAACCGGAGACGAAGATGAATGCACCCGTGGAAGCCCGCAGCGGCCTGAACCAGGCCATCCGCAATGCCATGCTGATCGACGGCGAGTGGCGCCAGGCCGAGTCCGGCGAGACCTTTGCCGTGTTCGATCCCGCCACCGGCGAGGAGATCGCGCGCGTGCCCGCCGGCGGGGCGGCGGATATCGATGCCGCCGTGGCGGCCGCCGGGGGCGGCCCCGC
>NZ_JFJV02000130.1:61584-89729 GCF_000611145.1 Cupriavidus sp. SK-3
GCCGGCGGCACATGGCGCGCCATGATGCCGGCCCAGCGCGAGCGCCTGCTGCTCAAGCTGGCCGACCTGGTCGAGCAGCACGGCGACGAACTGGCCCGGCTGGAGACGCTCAACAACGGCAAGCTGCTGGCCTTCTCGCAAGGCCTGGAGGTGGGCGGCAGCGCGCAATGGCTGCGCTATATGGCCGGCTGGGCCACCAAGATCGAAGGCAGCACGCTGGATGTCTCGGTGCCGTTCCCGCCGGGAACGCGCTACAGCGCCATGACGCGGCGCTCGCCGGTGGGCGTGGTGGGCGCCATCGTGCCGTGGAATTTCCCCTTGCTGATGGCCGTCTGGAAGATCGCGCCGGCGCTGGCCTGCGGTTGCACGGTGGTGCTAAAGCCGGCGGAGGAAACCCCGCTGACCGCGCTGCGGCTGGCCGAGCTGGCGCTCGAAGCGGGCTTCCCGCCGGGCGTGCTCAATGTGGTGACCGGCGATGGCGTGCCCGGCGCGGCGCTGGTGGCGCATCCCGGCGTCAACAAGATTACTTTTACGGGCTCCACGGAAGTCGGGCGCCTGATCGGTGCGCGCTGCGGCCAGGATATCCGCCGCGTGTCGCTGGAACTGGGCGGCAAGAGCCCGGTAATCGTGCTGGACGATTGCGATCCCGCGCACGCCATCCAGGGCGCCGCCGGCGCCATCTTCCTCAACCAGGGCCAGGTCTGCACCGCCGGCTCGCGGCTGTACGTGGCGCGCCGGCACTATGACCAGGTGGTCGAGGGGCTGGGCAAGGTGGCCAATGCCACCGTGCTGGGTTCCGGGCTCGATCCCGCCAGCCAGATGGGGCCGCTGGTTTCGGCACGCCATCGCGACAAGGTGATGGGCCTGATCGGC
Organism: Cupriavidus sp. SK-3; assembly: GCF_000611145.1. Lineage (NCBI taxonomy): Bacteria > Pseudomonadati > Pseudomonadota > Betaproteobacteria > Burkholderiales > Burkholderiaceae > Cupriavidus > Cupriavidus sp. SK-3. Next base: position 62,458 of record NZ_JFJV02000130.1, read on the forward strand.
ACCGGGCGCAGCGAAGGCGCGGAGATCGTCGCGGGCGGCGATGCGCTGGACCGTCCCGGCTATTTCGTGCGGCCCACGGTGGTGGCCAACGCTGCGTGCAAGGACCTGACCCTGGTGCGCGAGGAGGTCTTCGGGCCGGTGGTGGTGGCCATGCCGTTCGACGATCCCGAGGCCGTGCTGGCCGAGGCCAACCGCTCGGAGTACGGCCTGGGCGCCAGCATCTGGAGCAACGACCTGCGCGCGGTGCAGCGCCTGGTCGATGGCCTGGATGCCGGCACGGTCTGGGTCAATACGCACAATATCGTCGATCCCAACATGCCTTTCGGCGGCTACAAGGCGTCCGGCGTCGGGCGCGAACATGGCCGCTCGGCGATCGAGGCCTACACCGAGATCAAGTCGGTCTGCATGGCTTACTGAGCGAAGCGGCACCCCCGCATCAGTCAGGGCGTGCCAGGCGTCATCCTCGGGGTAATCCCGAGTGCGTATAACGCGCCTCTGCCGCCATCCTCTGGTTTGCTGCAATCCGGTGGCGCGGCGGGCAACTTCCGCCGCGCCATTGGCCAGCCGCTGGCACAGAACCAGACTGGCTTCCCCCAAGAAGAAGCAAGAATAAACAGAAGAAGAGGAGACACAATGAGCCAAGAATCCAAGCGGGCTTTTTCCTGCTGGCCGGGCGCTGCGCGGCGCACCGGCAAGCTGGCCATGCTGGCGGCAGGGCTGGCCGCGGCCTCGCTCGCGGCCGCGCAGACCAGGCCGCCCGCCAGGGTTGCCAGCGCAGACCACATCCGCGCCGTGACCCGCGGCGTGGATAGCGCCTTTATCGAGACCAACGCCGCCAAGACCCCCGACTGGCCCAGCTACGGCCTGGACTACGCGGAAACCCGCTTCAGCCGGCTCTCGCAGATCAATGCCGACAACGTGAAGGACCTGGGGCTGGCGTGGTCCTATGACCTGGAATCCACGCGCGGGGTGGAAGCCACGCCGCTGGTGGTGAACGGCATCATGTACGTCAGCGCCTCGTGGAGCGTGGTGCACGCCATCGACACCCGCAGCGGCAAGCGCATCTGGACCTTCGACCCGAAGGTCGACAGGTCGATCGGCTATAAGGGCTGCTGCGACGTCGTCAATCGCGGCGTGGCGCTTTACCAGGGCAAGGTGTTCGTGGCCGCCTACGATGGCCGGCTGATTGCGCTCGATGCCGGCACCGGCCGCAAGGTCTGGGAAAAAGACACCATCATCGACCGCAGCCACTCCTACACCATCACCGGTGCGCCGCGCGTGTTCAAGGGCAAGGTCATCATCGGCAACGGCGGCGCGGAATACGGCGTGCGCGGCTATATCACCGCCTACGACGCAGGCACGGGCGAGCAGAAATGGCGCTGGTTCACGGTGCCGGGCGACCCTGCCAAGCCGTTCGAGGATGAGTCGATGGCCAAGGCGGCCAAGACCTGGGACCCGGCCGGAAAGTGGTGGGAAGCCGGCGGCGGCGGCACGGCATGGGACACGCTGGCCTTCGACCCCGAGCTCAACCTGATGTACGTGGGCACCGGCAACGGCTCACCCTGGTCGCGCAGCAAGCGCAGCCCGGCCGGCGGCGACAACCTCTACCTGGCCTCCATCGTCGCGCTCGATCCCGATACCGGCAAATACGTCTGGCACTACCAGGAAACGCCCGGCGACAACTGGGACTACACCTCAACCCAGCCCATGATCCTGGCCGACCTCAACATTGGCGGCAAGGCGCGCAAGGTCATCCTGCACGCGCCCAAGAACGGCTTCTTCTTCGTCATCGACCGCACCAACGGCCAGTTCATCTCGGCCAGGAACTTCGTCGACGTGAACTGGGCCAGCGGCTACGACCAGAACGGACGCCCGATCGAGCTGCCCGAGGCGCGCGCCACGGACAAGCCTTATGACGCCATCCCTGGCCCCTATGGCGCGCACAACTGGCATTCGATGTCCTTCAACCCGCAGACCGGACTGGTCTACCTGCCGGCGCAGCATGTGCCGCTGAACCTGATGGACGACAAGAACTGGACGTTCAATGGCAAGCAGCCCGGCCAGCCGCATGGCAACGTGGGCTGGAACACGGCGAAGTTCCTCAACGCCGAGCCACCCGCGAGCAAGCCCTTCGGCCGCCTGATTGCCTGGGATCCGGTGCAGCAGAAAGCCGCGTGGACCCAGGAATACGTCTCGCCGTGGAACGGCGGCACGCTGACCACCGCCGGCAACCTGGTGTTCCAGGGCACGGCCGATGGCCGCTTCATCGCCTACAACGCCGCCACCGGCGCCAAGCTGTGGGAATCCCCCACGGGCACCGGCGTGATCGCGGCACCCGTGAGCTACATGGTCGACGGCAAGCAGTACGTGTCCGTCGCCGTCGGCTGGGGTGGCGTCTACGGGCAGGCCCAGCGCGCCACCGAGCGGCAGGGGCCCGGCACGGTCTACACCTTCGCCGTGGGCGGCAAGGCGCCGATGCCCGCCTTCGTGCAGTACCGCGCGGAAGGATTGCTGGCGGGCGTGAAATATGACCCCGCCCATGTCGCGGCAGGCACCGCGCTCTATGTCAGCAATTGCGTGCTGTGCCATGGCGTGCCTGGCGTGGACCGCGGCGGCAATATTCCCAACCTTGGCTATCTGAACGCCGCCTATATCCAGAACCTCGACAAGTTCATCTTCAAAGGCCCCGCCATGGCGCGCGGCATGCCGGACTTCACGGGCAAGCTGAGCATGGAGGATGTCGAGAAGATCAAGGCTTTCATCCAGGGCACCGCCGACGCGATCCGGCCCAAGGCCAATTGATCGCCGCGCAGGGCCGCCCGCGCGGCACGAAGGGGAGCGATCAACGGACCCAGGGCAGGAAGATGGCAGGCAGCAAGGGCGGTGCGCGAAGCCGGAAACCAGTTTCCGGACTGGCTTCCCACCATCTGTGCTGCCTGGCAGCCGCCATGCTCGCGGCCGCGCCGGGCGCGGCTTTTGCCGAGGAAACGTTCCCCGACGTGGTGGTGAGCGTCAGCCGCGCCGAGCAGAAGCGCTTTGACGCGCCGGTCGCGATCGACAACGTCCCGGTCGATTCGCTGGCGACCCCGAGTCCCTTGATCAACCTTTCGGAACTGCTGACGCTCGTGCCCGGCGTGGCCGCGCGCGAGCGCCAGAACTACTCGCAAGACCTGCAGCTCGCGGTGCGCGGCTTTGGCAGCCGCTCCACGTTCGGCGTGCGCGGGGTGCGGCTGTATGTCGACGGCATTCCCGCCACCATGCCGGACGGGCAGGGACAGGCATCCACGGCCGATCTCACCAACGCCAGCCGCATCGAGGTGCTGCGCGGCCCCTTCGCCCAGCTCTACGGCAATGCATCGGGGGGCGTCGTGCAGATATTCACGCCCGATCCGCCCAAGGCGCCGATGGCGCGGGTGGGGAGCGGCTTCGGCTCCGACGGGCAATGGATGACCAGCGTGGCCGTCGGTGGCGGCAACGACAAGATCGGCGGCGTGCTGGACGCATGGACCTTTGAAACCGACGGCTACCGCGACCACAGCGCGGCCCGGCGCCGCCAGCTCAACGCCAAGGTGGTGGCGGAACCTGTCACCGGCACCCGCGTCACCCTGTTGTTCAACGCCTTCGACCAGCCGCAGGCGCAGGACGCGCTCGGCCTTACCCGCGCCCAGGCCGATGCCAACCCGCGCCAGGCGGTGGCGCTGGCCACACAGTTCAATACCGGCAAGACTGTCCGGCAGAATCAGGGCGGCGTGCAGGTGGAGCAGCGCCTGAGCGAGCGCGACAATCTTGAGTTCCGCCTCTACGGCGGCACGCGCCAGCTAACCCAGTACCTGGGCTTCAGCGGCATCGCGCCCTCGTCGGCGGGCGGCATCGTGGATATCGACCGCAGCTATGGCGGCGGCGCGTTCTCGTGGCACCACAACACCACGTTGAACGGCCTGCCGCTGCTGTGGAGCGCCGGCATCGATGCCGATGGCATGCGCGACGCGCGCACCGGCTTCGTGAACCAGAACGGCACGCAGGGCGCGCTGCGCCGCGACGAAACCGACAAGGCGGGCAGCCTGGGTGCCTTTGCCCAGTTCGACTGGACCTGGAACCCCGCCTGGCGGCTAGTGGGCGGCGTGCGGGCCAGCAAGGTCCGGCTGCGCATCGACGATCACTACATCACTGCGGCCAGCCCCGACGACAGCGGCACGGCCACGTATAACAACGTGAGCCCGGTGCTCGGCGTGGTCTGGCAAGCGCTGGACTCGCTCAACGTCTATGCCAACCTGGGCCGCGGCTTCGAGACACCGACGCTGACCGAGGTGGCCTACGGCCCCGGCGGCGCCGGGACCAACCTTGGCCTGCAGCCGTCCACCAGTCGCCAGGGCGAGATCGGCGTCAAATGGCAAGGCCAGGGACAGCGGCTGGAGGCCGCGCTGTTCGATGCCGACAGCCACGACGAAATCGTGCCGATGTCCAACGACAACGGCCGCTCCGTCTACCAGAACGTCAACGGCGTGCGCCGGCGCGGGGTGGAACTGGGATGGCGCGGCGTCTACGGACCGGGCGAGCGCTACGGCACCGGGCTGGCCTACACCTGGCTCGACGCCTACTTTGGCGACGCCTTTCGCAATGCGCAGGGGGCAACCGTGGCCTCAGGCAACCGCCTGCCCGGCACCGCCCGCCACAGCCTGTTCGCCGAGGCAACGTACAAGCCGGTGGCCGGTCTCACGCTGGGTGTGGAGATGCGCGTGGAAGGGCGCGTCTTCGCCGACGACCTCAACACGCAATACGCGCCCGGCTACGCCATCTTCAACCTGCGTGCCGGCTACAACTTCCGCGTGGGGCGCATGCGCTGGTACGCGTACGGGCGGATCGACAATATTGCCGACCGGCGTTACATCGGTTCGGTAATTGTGAACGAGAGCAACGGGCGGTATTTCGAGCCGGCGCCGGGACGGCGGTTTTTTGTGGGGCTGCGGGCGGAGATCTGAGCGGTGGCCTGGTTGTCCGCCGGCAAATCGCCGGGCTTCCGCGCCCGGAAGAATTCGGGCTTCCCGGCCTGCCGCGGCACAATCAGTCTGTACCGTACCTGGCGGAGCGCGGACCGTACAGGATGCTGCCCGGGCTGCCGGCCGACAGCAGCTGCAGGCTCGCTGTTCCCGCGACAGAATAGCTCGCATCCGACACGCTATTGATCACCTGCGCGATCGCCGCAGCCACGAGCATCCCAACCAGGCCTCCGCCGGCGTTGCCCGATTGACTGTTGGATGCCGAAGCGGCACCAGTCCAGAGCGTCCCCCCTGTGCGCAGATCAACGAGCGTCGCCTTCGCGCTGACGACCGTGGCGCTGTTGACCACCTGATACTTCGTCCCATAGTTCGTCACCGTGATGTAGAGGGCGGCATCCGCGCCGAAGATGTCCCTGAGCTTTGCTGGCGGAACACCATGGATATCACCCGGCGTCGTCAGGCCATTCTGGCGGAAGGTCTCGTCCACCAGGGCCACCGGCAGCACGTAGTACCCGGCCTCGGCAAGCGGATAGCTGACCTGCGACAGCATGCTGTAGGTCGCCGCGACGTCAGGCGACTCATTCAGCGGTGGCAGGACCACGATCGAGCGTGGCTTGCTCTCCTTGAAGGCGGCGTAATCGACATTTTTGGATGGCGCAGCGCACCCGGCGGCCAGCGCCGCGACGGCCAGGAACGCGAGCGCGCGTTTGATCAGATCCCTCATTTCTTGTTTCCCCCTTGCTGGATGTTCTTCATCAGGAAATCCACATAGGCGGACGACTCCGGAAACAAGGTCTTCTCCGTCTGGAACTCGCGGACCATCTGATCGTCCTTGCCGGCATCGCCGTACAGCATGCCAAGATGCGCGTGGTAACCCGGCGGCGGCGTATTGCCCGCCGCCATGATCTTCTGCAGATCGCGTTCAAGCGCTTCAATCTGGGCTTGCTTCGATTCGCCCTTGAAGTACTGGTAGACCTGCGGCTGGTAGCTTTCCCACTGATACAGGGGCTTGGTTGGCGCGGCGCAACCCGCCAGCAATGCGCTTGCCGTGATCGCGAGTGTCGCCAGCCGGCACGGCCGGAATGATGTATTCACAGTTTCTCCTCTTCCTCTGGATGTTGGCGCTCAGGGATTGCCCGGCTTCAAGGCGCCGGCCTCGACACCATTGACCAGGTTGGTCACGGCCTCGCGCATGGCGAGATCCAGCACCTTGCCGTTGAGCGTCGAGTCATAGCTGGAGCTGCCGCCAAATCCAATGACCTCGCGGCTGGACAGCGCGTACTCGCCCGCGCCCTGGCTGGCGAACACGACTTCCGATGTGGCGATATTGACCACATTCAATGCGACCTTGGCATAGGCCACCTGCGACTTGCCCCGGCCGAGAATGCCGAAGAGTTGCTGGTCGCCCACTTCCTTGCGCCCGAACTCGGTCACGTCGCCGGTAATCACGTAATCGGCACCCTTGAGGCGTTGCGCCTGGCTCTTGATGCCCGCCTCGCGTTTGATCTCGTCCATGTTGTCGCGGTCGAGAACAAGGAAGCGATTGGTCTGTTGCAGGTGTGTGATCAGGACGGTCTTGGCCTGGCCGCCCAGCCGGTCGATGCCGTCGGAGAACACGCCGCGCATATAGCTTGAACGGTTATCGAACTTCCCGACCGCGATCGGCGTGCGCACCCCCACGTAGGGGCGGCTGGCACTCTCGACCTTCTGCACGGGCAAGGCCGTCGATGATTCGGTCGCGCAGCCGCCAAGCAGGGCGAGCAGCCCGGCCGCGGCAAACAGCGATCCTGCTGTCAGTCTGTTCATTCGGTTTTCTCCGTTTCGTTACTCAAACATGCAAACAATTCACGCCCTTGGGCGAGCATCGCCTGCGCGCTACCCCCGGGCTGCGGGGCCTAAAATTCCACACCGATCTGCGCCGCGATATTGGGCGTGTGTGTGCGGAAGAACTCTGGCTTCCTGACCGGCCTGCCGAGCGTCACCTCGTAAGTCAGGGCCGCGTGGCCACACATGGCCCAGCGCCCGCGCGCGCCTATCACGGCACCCATCAGCGACTGGCCCACCAGGAACCCGGCGGTCGGGCCGCTGACATGTCCCATGTCGAAGCCCACGAAGGCTTCCTGTCCTGTGTCGCCAAGCTGCCAGGCCAGGTCGTTGCGCCAGGTGATGCCGTTCTCGGCGGCAAGGGTCAGTTGCTCATCGAAACCGCGCACCGAATAACGGTTGCCGATGACGAAGTAGTCGGACGGCAAGATGCGGGTGCGGGCGTACTGCATGCGCACGTTGCCCTGGTAGCGCAAGCGCTCCCCGGCGACCTGGAATGGCACCATCAGGCCGGCATTCGCCAGCACGATCTCCGACTTGCCATTCCAGCCGGGCTCGCCCATCACAAAGCCGGGCGACCTGGAGTGCGCGGGCAGCGACGCGCGCCACGCCGCGCCGACATCCAGCACCGTGCTGCCGAAGTACTGACGGTGCGCGGCGCCGGCCTCGAAGCCGGCGAAATCGCGGTGCTGCACTTCGATATCGATGCCGTCCAGCGTGGAACTGGCGGTCTTGCGGAACACCTTGGCGTACAGGCTCGTCTTGCCCGAGGCGTTGCGCAACGGCACATAGCCAAGTCCCGCCTCGATCTGCGTGCTGCGCCCGCCGTAGACGATATCGCTTTCGAAACCCGCCACCGTCTGGTGGTAGCGCGACTGGTTGGCGTTGAAGAAGACGTTCCAGTAACGGAAGGGAATGCTGTAGTTGATCGCCGAAGAGCGGGTCCCCGCCGCGCCGTTGCCGACATTGGCATTGCTGCTGCCGGAGATGGTGAGGCTGTCGTAGAGGAACAGAGGCGAGTCCACCGTCAGCGTGCCGCCCATCTGGTAGCGCCCGGTGTTGTCCAGTCCAGCGTTATCGCCCGTCACCAGGACATGCCAGCGCTTGCCGGTGCCCGGCCTGACGATCAGTTCCGTTTCGCCGGGCTTCTCGCCGGGCACCAGGTCGATGCCGGCATCGGCCTGCCCCTGCATGCGGCGCATGTTCTCCGTGCCCTGGTCAAGGTCGCGCTGGTTCACCAGTCCGCCGGGGCCTGTGGGCAAGACCATGCGCCACCAGCCGGGCGAGCCCTCGGCCTTGACACCAGAGATGCGTCCGGCCACCACGCGCAGGCGCAATTCGCCGCTGGCGAGATTCTGGTCCGGGATCACCACGCGCGTGGTGATATAGCCCTGGGCGAGCAGCCGCGCCGAAAAATAGTCCTGGATGGCCTCCAGCCCCTTGCCGCCAACGCATTGGGTGGGCAGGATGCCCGCCTCGGCCAGGAGCCATGCAAAGTCCTCGGCACCCTCCCAGCGCACCGTCCTGATGCGGAAGCAGGGCGACTCGGCAGGCAGGATCAGCGGTCCCGCGATGCCGGCTTTGGCGGGGGAGGCCGTAAGTACATCGGGACGGGCCAAGGCGCGCTCGCGCGCAGCTTCCTGCCGCTGTTCCTGGCGGCGCTCGATGGCGGCGTTCGGGGTGACAGGCGGGAAGGCGGGCAGGGCCTGGGCAACCGCGAGTGTGGGCAGCGTCAGGAAAAGCGGGACAAAAGGAGGGACGCCACGCGCCTTGCGGCGCGCGTTGCGGAAGTTCATCGGCATGGATTGACGCGGCCTACATGTCAGGCAATTCGACTCGGAGGTTGATGATCTGATCGGGTTGGATGGCTATATTTTTGATGTGCGAATGCCTCTTCCATCTTTTAATTCGGAGTGCAACCGAGCACCCAGAAAACAGCACTCATTGATACTTTGCGATCGAGAATAAAGAGACAAAATCTTCGCAACATCGAGAGGCGATGTCGGTGTGAAAAATAAACCAGATCGTTTTCTCTACTCCAGATTTCAGATGGCGTTGCTGACGCAAGCGCCGCTGGCCTTGTTGCCAATGCCTCCATCAAGCAAACGCGTATCCGCTTGCGCGAGGCTGGACTAAGCAAAAGTCAGACGGACGATACCGAGTTTTCGTCCAAATTGAAATCGGACAAATCCGAAAACGAGGTGGGAAAATTCCTATTTGATTAAATTAGATCCTAATCTGACCAGGTTCTGAAAATTCTGCAGTCGTTGGGGGGGCAATGATGGTAGGCGGCCTGCTCCTGCAGGCGGCGCATGTTCTCCGTGCCCTGGTCAATGCCGCGCTGGTTCGCGGGTGCGCCTGGGCCGGTTGACAAGGCCATGCGCCACTAGCCGTGCATGTCCTCGGCATTGCCACCAGAGATGCCTCCGGCTACGAAGCGCAGGCGGCAATTCACCGCTGGCGCGAGTCTGGTCCGGGGCCACCACGCGCGTGCTCATGTAGCCTTGGGCGAGCAGCCGTGCGGAGAAATAGTCCTGGATGGCCCCAAGTCACTTGCCGCCGACGCATTGGGTGGGCAATTGGCGCGGTAGGTTCGTCCGTAGTCGACGTAAAGGCTGACTGATCTGGGGTGATGATTACAGCACCCGCTGTCCATATATCCATTCGATACTGCCGTATGGAGCGACACGATTGAGGTTGTCCCGCATCGCTCGTGCGCTTACCGCATCGCCTTTGACAAACTTCGCGTAGGCCGCGCCATGGAACAACGCTTCCGCAAACGCTTCCTGCTGCTCGGAGCCGGACATCTGTCCGATCAGCGCAGCCGCTTCTTTCTGCGTATGCTCTCCCTGCCACATCCGCAGCAACGCACCGTAGTAGCCCGTGTCATTGTGGGCGTAGTACGTTGCCATCTCTTCCAATTGAGGGTTCGCCAGCGCGTTGTCTTTGGCCCGGCGTCATGGTCCCGCTTTGGGCATACGTGCCTGCTGCATCCATGCCGCTGCCTGCAGCGAAGCCGATAACCGAATAGCCCCATGCCCTACCAATGGTTGTCGCAATGGGGCCGCCAATGGCAAGCACAGCTCTGACCGGTGCCGCGATCGTACCGGCTCCCATCAAATTGTTAATCGTCTGCGCTCGCTGGTTAGCTGCAACAAAGGCGGCGCTAGTTGGCTGGGTGAGGCGGGATTGGCGCCCCCGCGCCGACGGCCATCTATGTATTTCCGTGCCTGCTATTGCTATCCAGATGCTTCATTTTCCTGGTTTTTATCCAGGCGTAAATAAACCAAATTGCATTAACCACAGACCATAGCAGGCACCAACCTGCCATGAGGTATGCGTGCTTAACGGTGACGGAGAATCCAATTAATTTCAGTGGCAGTAGACCAAGCATTAAAATCCATGGCGACATTACTGCACTAGCTACCATCCAAAACAATTTTAATTTCTTCATTTTTGTTTCTGAGGGGGCGGAAGCAGCGATCCTGCGCCTTGAGTAACGTTGCCGGCTCCAACCCCAATCAAGCTTGAGGTCGATTCAGCTGTTGAAAGCCTTGGTATTTTCCTTGATTCTTTCTGCATCGTCCGGAAGCAACTGCCGATTGAACCGTTATTTTTAGCGGCGCGGCCACAATTTAGTTAATTTCGATTCCGCTTCTCAAAGACCCCACACAGCAACCCTGCCTTACGCAAGGCCTTCGGGAGATAGATTATCCCCCATATTGAATAGATGACCATAAAAATCACGCCAACCCTGATCTGATTTTGCTGATCATCAAGGCCGATTGTCTTCAAACATACCCACAGAATGAGAAAAACATAGAATACCCCCGATGCGACTATCGCCAGACCAAGAACGATCGCATCATGAAGAGAATTAGATATCGTCCGCCAATTCATTTTCCAGTCCGGGCGTTGTTAACATCATTAACTAGGCCAATGGTCTTAGCCCTAGCCTCATCGGTAATGCATTTTGCGCGGTCCCGTTGCGAAGTTGGCCGCCACGTTGCCGAGCGCCTAATTCAACCTGCCATTTTCTGGGCGGCGGAGGCGTTTCAATGTCGCCTCCTTTTTAACGCGTTCGGGGTGGCGGAGTTTTTTGTTGTTTATTAAAAGTATTAGTCCGTAAGTTGCCTCAATGATTAATGATAATGTGCCGATTGCGGTAATTATAAAAACGGCGCGATTGTGCGTCATATCAGTTATGGAAAAATTATCATGGAGTATATTTCTTGATGTCCATGAAACTAAATCTTTCAACCAATGAATTGATATCATGGATGCCATAGAGAATAGCGATCGAGTTGCAACTCCGGTCCACCCTGAGTTTGAGAACGCATCATTAATTTTCCTAACAACGTTTTTCACTTCAGGTCCTTTCCGGGAATGAATGCTGACATTGACTTTTGGCGCGTCGGTTGCGAAGAGCATGTAGCCCGGCCCACTCGTGCCATCCGATGGGAGCATTCCGTGACCCTGGCTCACAAAGCTGCTCGCCGCTTGATCCCATACACCGCCAACGCCATTCTGCACACGACGAAAGCCCTGTTGCGCAAGGCGCTGCTCGGCGTCGGCAACCTGACATAGTTCGGGTCTTGAGTAGATCCATTGCAATTCAGGTTGGAGCACCCCACGATACTTCGGATCTGATTGTCATACTTCCCACCGGCCGCATCGGAGGTTTGCTTGTCGGAATTGCGGAGAATTTCTGCCACGATGCGCCCTTCCGCTTCGTCCGTCGAGATGTGGAGCTTGTCTGCGACAGTCTTTGCGTACTTCGCTGCAAGATCGTACTCAGATTGGTGCAGTTGCCTGTTGAACCGGTCTTTCAGTCGTTGTTATTCTGCTTTAACCACGGGCCGAATCGTTCTGGCTTTTCACTCAACAGTCCAGCCCTTCGCAAGGGTTCCGGCAAGAATTTTATGAACACGACAAACAGGATTACAAATAGAGGCAAACCGACCAGTAGCATCGACTCATTGTCACCCAATTCAAATGCCATTCGGCAAAGACCTGCCGCCACAAATGACCAACATCCAGCACCAAATGCTGAGGACAAACAGACCACGAACCAGATCTGAAGGCTTGCATAGAGGCGGTACCAGTTCATTTCTGATCTCCAGCTTGGCGGATGTCATTGATCACGGTCGCTCCCTTCGATCCGACCCCGAAAAATAAAATGCCCTGCGTCGATCCATATGGGGCAGTTTGATTAATAAATGGAATCAAGGTGTTGTTATTAATACGTGGCACCGTTACATCGAACATTGTACCCGGGCGATTCAGACCGTCGGCATTACCAATTTTGAGAGGGACCGGGGCCCTCAATGCCAAGATTGCCGCAGCGAGATTCAGACCATCATATGCTGTATCGCCCCATGTTGAGTTCAGTTGGGTGAACCCGTACCGCAGCGGATTTATTCCCGGTGAACTCATGCCGTTGTAGCGATTGTACAAGCCGTCGGCCCCTTCGGCCGCGTCACTCAAACCGAAGGCGACCATCCATCCTCCGGCTGCGCACCCAAGCCCGCTGGTACAGAGCCCAGCTCCCGTTTTAGCCGTTACTCCGCCGAGTACGATCTTGGCCGCATCCTTCGCCACGCCCAAGGGATCGCGCTGGATGGCATCCCCCGCCTTCTGTACGGGCGTGTAGACAAACAGATTGGCCTCTTGTTGACGATGAACCCAATCCAGCTCCGGTCCAAGCTGCGATGCCTCGACCGCGCTGACGTAGTTCTTGTTGTAGGCATCGCTACCGAGGGGGTATTCAGCCCAGCATTTCACTTCATAACATGCCGCCTTGGTCAATCGTTCTTCTGCGGCTTTATCTCCATTAGCCTGCGCGCGAATCTTTGCCTTTTCGTCCGGATGCAACTGCCGATTGAACCGATCCACATTCGCCGCCGTCGCCGCACCCGACCCACCACCCACGATGGCACCAATGCCACCCGCTGCAATGTTGGCCGCCACATTGCCAAGCGCCTCATTCAACCCGGCATTGCCCGTATCGATGCTCTCTGACACCGCATTGCCAAGCGCTTGAAGCTTGGGCGCAGCCAGCGACGACGCGCCCGCAGCTACGGCGCCGGCCAGCGCGTTGCCGCCGCCCAGGCCCGCAACAAGCGCGCCGCCTGCGGTGTGCAGCGCTGCGCGGTAGTCGCCGCCTTCCTCCCAGTTCTTCGCGTCGGCAAGGTACTTGTTTTCCAGCTCGGTATCCCCGGCGTCGTGCGCAGCTTTGGCATTCGCGCGCGCCTCCTTCTCCTTGGCGCCAGCCACGTCGCCCACCGTCTTGGCAACCGCCTCGCCGGCGGCCTGGGCGGCGGCCATCATGTCGGACTGCTTGTTCAGCACCTGGTCCAGATTGGGGTTCTTGCCGACCGTGCTGTTGGTGCCGGCGGTGTCCCGCCGCAGGTCGGCGAGGTCCTGCTTCTGGTTGGCCTGGTCTTTGATGGTGATGGTGCCTTCGGCCACTGCGCTGCGTGCCACGCCGTCCTGGCTGCCGCTTTCGTGCTGCGGAATCATCGGGTTGATGCCGCCGGTGTTCTTGCCGGAGGTCTGGCCGCTGTTGCTCTGGCCAGTGGGTGCGCCAAGTGCGCCGCCTGCCGTGAGGCCTGCGGAAGTCGCGCTGTAGTCCGAGTGGTTGGCGATGTCGCTCCAGGTGAGCGTGCCGGTGGTCAGGCTGTTCTTGTCCTTGCCTGCCTCGCTGGCGATCACCGCACCATGCAGGTCGGTATTGCCCTTGACCGTGATATCGAAACCGTCCTTGCCGGCATGGATGCCGGACTGCTCGCTGACGTTGGCGTAGCTGCCATTGGCCTTGCCCAGGCTAGCGGAGAAGCTGCCGGTGGCGCCGGCCTGGCTGATGCTGATACCACCCCCCATGCTCTGCTGCTTTGCACGCGTCTCCTCGGTGTCCTGGCGGCTGGCGATATTGAGGTTGCCGCCGACATCCCCGGTCACCTTGCCGCCAGCGATCGTGCCGCCGAGGACATTGGTGTCGTTGCCCGACACGAAGGTGGCGGACTCCCGACCGTTCACGTGGCTGTTGGCTTGCGAGGTGCCCTGGCTGTCCGAGTTGCCCTTGGCCCTGGAGGCGGAGGCCGACACGGCGAAGCCGGCGTTGCCCTTGCCAAGGCCATACGACGCGCCGACGCCAGCGCTGCTGGACTTGTTGGTGCTGTGGCTCTCGTCGGTGTCGGTGGCAGAAACGATATTGACATCGTTCTTCGCGCCGAGCACTACCTTGCTGGCATCGACGTTTGAACCGATGATGTTCAGATTGCCCGCCGTCTGGTTGCCGTTGGCATCCACGCCCGTCGCGGCGAAGGCCGCGGTGCCGCCTGCGGATACGTTGGTGCCGTTGTGGCTGGTGCTGTCCTGGGTGAGGGTCTGCTTGCTGTGGCTGGTACCCCAGGAGAGCGTCACGGCGGCGCCCGCCACAGGATCGCCCCCCGCCTGCGCCAGTGCACTGCCGGCATCGGCAACGTCGCGCGCGGCGGCGATCCCCCACAGCGCTGAGGCACGGCCATCCTGGCTCTGGCTGGCCGAGTTGATCTTGTTCCCGGCGTTGATGGCAGCGCCGATGGCGCCGCCCGACACGCCCAGCGTGAAACCGCTTTGCCTGACCTCGTGGGTTTCATCGTGGTGCTGGCGGTTCTGCGCGGCATCAATGGCCACATCCGCGCCCACGCCCGTGATGTCCTGCCTGGCGATCAGGTCGCTGCCGGTGACCGTGAGCGTGCTGCCCGCGTTAATGTGTACGCTGCCGTCCGTGCTGCCAACCAGGCTCCCCACCTGGCGCGTGCCGTAGTCGTTGGCGGTGTCTTTCTGGGCGTGATTGCCGTATGAGAGCCCGGAGCCGGTGGCGCCGAACCCCGATTTCTTCTCTTCCTTGTAGGTGTAGGCGGACGAGGTGGTCCCGGTGGTGCCGATGGCCAGGTCGCGCCCTGCGCCGAGGTTCACGTCGTGCGTGGCCGCCACGGTGCTGCCAGCGACGGCCAGGTCGCGTCCCGCCGCCATGTCCACCGTGTTGCCGGAGAAGGTGCTGCCCAGCGCCTCGGTCTGGCTGTTGGCATCGATGGTGTGGGTGGACTTCTTCGACAGGAAGCCGCTTTCCTGGTAGGCGTGCTCGTCGCGTACGGAACTCGATACCTGGCCGGCCTTGACGTTGATGTCACGTCCCGCGCCGACGGCCAGCGCGCCGTCCGCGCTGACATATGCGGCGGTGGCATTCACGTCGCGTCCGCCGATCAGGGTCGCGTCCTTGCCCGCCGTGACCTGCGTGCCGATTTCCGCGCTGCGCGATACCGCCGCATTGTTTTTTGCGTCTTTGTAGAGGCGTTCGGACTCGCTGACCTCGACCGCGCCGAGGTTGATATCGCGGCCCGCCGCCATGCCCAGGCTGTCGGTGGCCTGGATGTTCGCTGCCTTGGTGTTGATGTCGCGCCCGGCCACGAAGGTGGCGCTGTCGGCTTCCACGCTGGAGATGCCCGCGATCACGGCGCGGCTGCCCGCGAGGTTGCCGCTGCCGCCGGCCCCGGAGGCGGTGGTGGTGGTCAGGTTGATATCGCGGCCTGCCGTGGCCGCCAGTTGACCCGCCGTGATATGTCCGGCGAGATTGTTGATGTCCTGCCTGGCGCTCAGCCCCATGACGCTCGCCGACAGTGTGCCGCCGTTGTGGATATTGGCCGCGTCCATCAGCGTCACGCCGCGGCTGGCGATGGTGCCGGTGTTCTTCACGTCGCCATCGGTCTGGATCACGGTATTGCGCGCGGCCATCAGGGTGCCGTCACCCTTCAGGTCGCCCTCGCGCACCTTCAGGTAGACCTGCGGCACCAGCACGCGCTGGGTGGTGCCGTCCTTCAGGGTGACCGTCTTCTCGACCAGCCACACGATGTCGGTGGTGAGCGCGCGCATCTGGTCCGCCGTCAGCCCGGTACCCAAGTTCAGGTGGAACTGCTTGCCGAACTCGACGCCGGATTGCATCAGTGCCTTGTACTGCGCCTCGTTGTCGGTGTAGTCGCCGACGAAGCGCTGGCCGGTTCCCAGCATCACGGCATCGGCCACCAGGCGGGCTTCATAGTAGCCGTCGCCCAGGCGCTTGAGCACGTGGGTGGGGTCCCGGCCCAGTTGCGTGAGCATGAGATCGCTGGACAGCCACTGGCGCTGGTTGGTGAAGCGCGGATCGGTCTCGATCAGGTAGCGCGTGCCCGGCTCGCCGCGAATCTTGAAGAGTGCATTGTCGGGCATCGCCAGCGACGGCGAGACGGTACGGATGACCTCGCCGCCCAGGCGACCTCCGGCCTCCGCGCCGCCCGTGCCGAGCGAGATCTGCATGAGCGTCGGCGCGGTGGCGATAGGGCCGGTGCCGGTCTTGTCCGCCACGATCGTGCCAGTGCCGTTCACAACCTGGTAATCCAGCGCCTCACCGTTGGCGAGCCGGGTCGGAATCTCCAGATGTACCTCGGGCACGCCCATGTTGTCGTAGCAGCGGCTACGCCCGCATGGACGGGTGTACTGGCTGGTGCCGGTTGTCTCCTCTATGCGCGTCGCATCGTACGCAATGTTGTCGACACCGCCGCTGCCGCCACTGACCGCCAGTGTGCCGCCAACGAGAATCTGGCTCTTGTCGTTGGTGACCGCGCCAGTGAAGTTGGCATTGCCGCCCACCAGGATGCGGGCGGGATCGGTGCTGGCGACAACCTCGTCCTGCACACGGGTGTCACGCCATTCGATGGTCCAGGATTCCACCAGCCGACCCCGATAGTCGTTGTTGAATGCGCGGATCTTGCCGTTCAGGGCTTCGTAAAGCGGCTTGCTGGCGGCTTTCACGGCATTGTAGGCAGCCAGATCGGCCTCGTATTGCCGATGGCAGGCGACTGGCGATCCATCCAGGCAGGGGGAGGGGACGGGAGGCAGCGCGCCGGGCCGGGCCAGCCCGAATTTGTCCCAGATCGGGTCGTCAGGCTTGTAGACAAAATGATCGGTTTCCATGTTGCCATTCGCGTCCGGAGCGTACGCCAGCATTGCCAGGCCTACGGGCCAGCTTGAACCGAACGAGCGTCTCGGGTTCTGTCCCGGTGTGCCATCGGACTGGCGCGCCCAGTCGAACGGGGGGCCAAATACGCTGAAGGGGTACTGCGCCGAAGGCAGCAGCAGGCGCTTGTAGTCGTCGTCGCCAAGGTAGGCCAGGTCGTCACCGTGGCTGGCAACGTGACCGAATATGGCACCCGATGCAGTCGGCAGCACAATCATCGCGGTGCTTGGGTCGATCTTCTCGGTGCTGCCATTCAGCCGATAGTAGAACGCATGGACTGTTCCTGTATCGGTGCGCTTGGTGCTGAAGTGGTCGTTGCGATTGGAGAGGGCGGCAACGTTGAGGTTGGCGTCGCCCGCCACGTCGATGACGGCGGAGGCGTTGGTGAGCGCATCTGCCTGGCCGGCCGCCTTGCCGTCGGCATCCAGCGCGCGGCCGACGTTCAGGTCCTGCGACGAATAGATCAGCGCGTGCTCGCGGTTGACGATCTCCGGGGCGCCCAGTTCGATGCCGCCGCTGCGCGAGGCGGTCACGGCACCCTGGCCGGTGACGGGGTTGATGTCGTTCAGGATCTGCCGGCCGGCGCCGATGGCCACCGAGTCGCCATAGACGCGGTCGATGTTGGTGACGTTGGTGCCGGCCACGATGCGTACGGCGCCCCCGTCGATGAGGCCTTTGTTGAGCACCGCCTGATCGGCGCGGATGGTGTTGGAGACCCGGCCGGACAGCTCGCCTGAGTTGGTGACATTGCGCCCGTGGAAGTCGGCGTCGCGGCCGGCCAGCAGCTTGCCGTCATTGGCGATATCGCCGGCGGCGTTGCCCTGGGCATCCTCGATCAGGACCTTGAGATCCCGCGCCGCGGCCACCGTCCCGGTGTTATGGAAATCGGTTTGCAGGATGGCGGTGATGTCGCCCGCATTGGATTGCAGCGAGCCATCCCCGGTGAGGCTGTTGCCCTTGATGCCCAGTGCCTTGTTGGCGGCCAGCAGGCCATCGGTGTTGGCGGTGGCCCCCACAGTGAGCTGCGCCGTGCCACCCGAGGTGACTTCGCCACGGGTGTTGTCCAATGTTGCGGCATCGGCGTCAAGCGAGGTATCGGCGCGCAGCGCGCCCCGGGCATTGTCGATGGCATTGGCAGCCAGCCTGACGTTGCCGGCCTCCATGCCCTTCGGGGCTGCGCCGGTGCCGGCGAGGGTGCCGCGGTTGAGGATGGTGTCCGCCCGCGCGTCCAGGGTGCCGCCGGCATGGATGAAGCCCGCCGTGTTGTCGAGGGTACCCGCCATGCGTACCTTCGCATCGCTGTTCGAAGCGGCCTGGCCGCCGGTGTTGGCGAGGCTGTCGCCGGTCATGGCCAGCGGGCCGCCTGCCACGACCTTGCCGCCGGTGTTGTCAAGTGTCGTGCCGGTAACGGTGAGCGCCTCTTGCCCCGACACGATGCCGTCCCGGTTGTTCAGGGCGCCGGTGGTGAGCGTCATCGCGCCGTTGGCGACCGTCAGGCCACCGTTGCTGTTGTCATAGGCCTGGCCGCGCGTGTCAGCGACCAGCAGGCCGGTTGACTGTACGACACCGGCCCGGTTGTCAAAGGCACCGGTGCTGGTCTGGATGTTGCTTGCCGCGATCACGCCCGAGGTATTCACCAATGCCTGCCCGCCCGTATCCGCCGTCAGAGTCTGCATGGCGGAGATCTGGCCATGGTCGTTGATGACGGGGCCGCCGGTCAGGGTGATATCGGTGGCGGCGAGCGCCTTGCCGCTGGTGTTGTCCAGCGCACCGGTAGCCAGCAGCTTGTCCTGTACCGACCCGATCGCGCCGCCGCGGTTGGCGATGCCGGCCGCGGCGACGGTGGTGGCGCTGGTCCCGGCGATGGTGCCGCCGGTGTTGTCCACGGCCTCTGCCGCGCCCACGCCGAGCGCGCCGCCACTGGTGATGGCGCCACCCTGGTTCAGGACGGTCGCGCCCTGGACGGCACCGCCATTGACGCCCGCGGCGATGGCGCCGCCGCGGTTGTCCACCGTGCCGCCGGCGTTGAGCTGCACGGCATTGGCTTCCAACCGTGCGTTCTGGTGGTTGATGTCGCCCGCCGCCGACAGATTGGCGATGCCGTGCGCAATGACATTGCCGTTCGACAGGTCCAGCGTGGGTGCCGACAGCCTGGCGTCCGCGCCGGTCACGATGGTACCGTTGGATTGAATGGCCGTGCGCGCGGCGAGATTGACCGTGCCCGTGCCGGTCACGCGGGCATCGGCATCGACCGCCGCGCCGATGGTGCCGCTGTTGGCGATGCGGTCGGCCTGGGCCAGCATATCGGTGCCGGCGGCCAGCGTGCCGCTGTTGGCCAGTTGTCCCGGCGTGGTTGCGGCAAGGGCGCTGCGCGTGGTGATGGTGCCCGCGTTGCCAATGTTGGTGCCGGCGACCGAGGCGTTGCCTTCGGCTTGCAGGCGGCCACCTGGCACGATACGCACGTCGCCGTTGTTGTGCACCACGATGTCGCCCGCGCGGGCCGTGACGCCGCCGCCGAGGTGAAAACCGACACCGCGTTCCGTGCCGATCAGCTTGACCGCCCCGCTATACATGGAGCTCAGCGCCGAGGCATCGAGCGCGAACTTCGGGGCAGGGCCGTTGCCAGCCTGCGGGGCGGCATTCAGGGTCTGGTAATCGACCTGGTTGGCACCCGCGACCGCATTCAGGTGCCTGGTCCACAGCTCCGCATTGATGTTGATCGAGCGCGCCAGCAGGTCGACCTGTGCCTGCGGGCTGGACAGGCCCTGTCCGCCGATGCCGATGTTGCCCTCCCGTACATCGAAGCCGGCCAGGCTGCCATCGGCGCTGAACACCGGACGTCCGGTTGAAAGCGTGAAACGGTCCGTGTTGATCGCGCCGCAGCCTGAGCAATGCAACCCCGCCGGATTGGCCAGGATCAAATTGGCGCGATTTCCGGCGATTTCCTGTGCGCCAAGCAATTGCGAAGGGTTCGGCCGGGTGACCTGGACCACGATGTTGCCGGCGTGGCTGTTGCCGAGCATCATGTTTCCCTGGACCCAACCCGCGATCTGCGTCTGGCTGTTTGCCCCGCTGTTGTTCAGCACCACGCCGGGCGGGCCGACGTTGTACTGAATGAAGTTGCTCACGCTGGTGCCGCCGTTGCGGTTGGGCGGGGGGATGTCCACGACCGGGACGCCATTGGCCGCCACCCCCACCACCGGACGCTGCCCCGGCACATTCTTGTCCACCTGAATCGGCAAGGTTTGCGCGTGCGCCGATTGGTCCGGCAATACCGGCAAGCCCATCATCGAGGCCGTCAATGCTGTGAGCCACAGCACCGGCACGAAGGCCGAGCCATGGCCAGTGCGTCCGGCGTTGCCCAGGCGGCCCTTGCCGCGGCCCGCGGCACTTTCCTGCACTGCCACCAGCATGCCGCGCAGGGCATTGAAAACCAGGCGATGGATATTCTTGTTCATGCTGCGTTTCGGGAGAAGTAGGGTGTGCAGGCGCGTTGACGCTTGAGCGAGGCTGGACTACGCCCAGGCCAGAGGGACAATACCGGGCTGGCATCCGGATTGAAATCGGACAGGTCTGCAAATGAACAGGGAAATTTCCGAAGCGCCGATGAAATGAACTCGGAGTTGAATCCACTCGGAGTTGAGTCCAATTAGGCGCTGACTTCAGCAGGCGGATGGCGGCCTGACCGGGCCTGCGGCTGGAGCGGCGCCGTCTCGGAATTCGTGCGCGCCACCGTAAAGCTCCGCTACACTGCTACGGTACGCGACCCGGCGGACCTTCCCAGCGCACCTGCGTTCCGGGGCAAGCCAATCCCGATGCAAGACACGCCTCTCCCCGCCACCGACGACCGCACCCGCAAGATCATGCTGTGGGTGGTCGCCATCGGCTTCTTCATGCAGACGCTGGACTCCACCATCGTCAACACGGCATTGCCGTCGATGGCCAAAAGCCTGGGCGAGAGCCCGCTGCGCATGCAGTCGGTCATCATTGCCTACTCGCTGACCATGGCGGTGATCATCCCGGCCTCGGGCTGGCTGGCCGATCGCTTTGGCACCCGCACCATCTTCCAGACGGCCATCGTGCTGTTTGTCGTTGGCTCGCTGGCTTGCGCCTATTCCAACAGCCTGACCTGGCTGGTGGTCTCGCGGGTGGTGCAGGGCGTGGGTGGCGCGATGTTGCTGCCGGTGGGGCGGCTGGCGGTGCTGCGCACTTTCCCGCGCGACCAGTACCTGCAGGCGCTCAGCTTCGTCGCCATTCCCGGCATGGTGGGCCCGCTGATCGGGCCGACGCTGGGCGGCTGGCTGACCCAGACCTTTTCCTGGCACTGGATCTTCCTGATCAATGTGCCGGTGGGCCTGCTGGGCGGGCTGGCCACCATGCGCTATATGCCCAACAGCCGGCTGCACGGCGTGGCGCCGTTCGATATCAGCGGCTACCTGCTGCTGGCCATCGCCATGCTGACCTTGTCGTTCTCGCTGGATGGCCTGGCTGAACTTGGCTTTGAGCATGCCACCGTGCTGATGCTGCTGATCGCCAGCATGGCTTCGCTGACGGCGTACGTGCTGCATGCCACGCGCCGCCGCCGGCCGCTGTTCGCGCTGCGGCTGTTTCGCATCCATACCTTCAGCGTGGGCCTGCTGGGCAACCTGTTCGCGCGTATCGGCAACGGCTCCATGCCGTTCCTGATCCCGCTGACGCTGCAGGTCAGCCTGGGTTACTCGCCGTTCCAGGCGGGCATGATGATGCTGCCGATCACGGCGGCGGGGATGGGCTCCAAGCGTCTCGCCACGCGCCTGATCGAACGCCACGGCTATCGCAGGGTGCTGGTCGCCAATACCTTCGTGGTGGGACTGGCGATGGCTTCGTTCGCGCTGATCTCGCCCACCCAGCCGCTCGCGCTGGTGCTTGTGCAACTGGCCGTTTTCGGTGCGGTCAACTCGATCCAGTTCACAGCCATGAATACCGTCACGCTGAAGGATCTCGGCACGGCCGGGGCCAGCGGCGGCAATAGCCTGCTGTCGATGGTGCAGATGCTGTCGATGAGCCTGGCGGTGACCTCGGCCGGCGCGTTGCTGGCGACCTTCCAGGGAACCTTCAGCCGGCACGGCGCCACCACCGCGCTGCCGGCGTTCCATGCCACCTTTATCTGCGTGGGGCTGATTACCTCGGCCTCGGCGTGGATCTTCCTGCAGCTATCTCCCGATGTGGCCCGCCCGGCCGGCAGGCGGGTTGAAGACGCGACCGAGATGTAAGGGCAGGGCGGGACTATCCCCTGGCCTTCGGCGCCGGCCCGCGGGAACGCGCCGCGGCGCGTTCCCGCAGATCGTGCACAAAGGCTTCGGCCGCCTCGTCGAGCTCGCGGCCGCCCTGGCGCAGCAGTCCGACCGGCTCCTCGCTGCCCTGGCCCGAGATGGGCAGCAGCACCAGTTCGCCGTCCTCCAGCGCCTGCCGCATGGCGCAGCGCGGCGCCAGCCAGACAGCGTCGGACTTCAATGTGGTGAGCTGGCCCAGGTAAGCGTCCGATGTTTCCAGCATGCCGGTCGGCAACACGAAACCGTGCCGTGCCAGCAGGCTTTCCGCACTATGGCGCGGCACCGAGCCCTGCGCGGGCACCACCAGCGGGAAGGCCATGACATCCGCCAGGGACGGTGGCGCGGCAGCGAGGGCGTGGCCCTTGCGCACCGCCAGCAACAGCGGCTCGGCGCTCAGCATCTCAAACCACAGCCCTTCCATCACCGCCGGATTGTCCATACGGCCGATCGCGAGATCGAGCATATCGGCCTTCAGCCAGTCGATCAGCGTGCGGTTCATGCCGGTCTGCACCGCCAGGCCGATTTCCGGATGCGTGGCGCGGAACGCCAGCACCGCTTCCTGCAGCAAATCCGGCACCACGCTGGGCAGGGCACCCAGCCGGATCTGCCTGCGCCCGGCAGCGCCCGGGCCACCGATGCTGTCGGCGGCTTCGTCCAGATCCTCCAGCACGCGCAAGGCGTGGCGCAGGAAGCGCTGGCCGAGTTCGGTGAGGTCGGTGCCGGAGCGCTTGCGTTCCAGCAAGCGTGCTCCAAGCAGCACTTCTAGCTCGGTCAGGGTCTTCGAAACGGCGGGCTGGCTGAGGCCCAGTTGCTCCCCGGCCTGGCCAAGATGCTGGGTTTGCGCCACTGCGACGAAGCAGTGCAGGTGACGCAGGCGCACACGGCTGCGGAAGGTGCTCTGCATATCGAAAAGTTATGCAAATAGTCTAAAAACTCAATTTACAGGAGTTATGGCCGCAAATAAAGTAATGAAAATTCCCCACCAAGGAGACAACGACCATGGCCGATTCGCCCATCAAGCTGGCCCCAGGGCTGGCGCAATACCGCCGGCATTACTGGGATACGCAGCCCGAATACCGCTTCGATCCCTACGCCTCCACGCAATTGCGCTCGCCCAACCAGCCGCTGGTGGCGCTGGGCCAGACGCTGTCCGAAGTCACCGGCCCGCTGTTTGGCGCCGAGTTCGTGCGCAACGGCGATAGCGACCTCACCGCCGGCCACGCCGGCGAAGCCATCGGCGAACGCATCCTCGTGAGCGGCCGCGTGCTCGATGAGAACGGCCGCCCCGTGCCGAACGCGCTGATCGAAGTCTGGCAGGCCAATGCCGCCGGCCGCTACGTGCACAAGCGCGACCAGCACGACGCGCCGCTCGATCCCAATTTCACCGGCGAGGGCCGCGCGGTGACCGATGCCCTGGGCCGCTATCAGTTCAAGACCATCAAGCCGGGCGCCTATCCCTGGCGCAACCACCACAACGCCTGGCGGCCGCAGCACATCCATTTCTCGCTGTTCGGCAACGCTTATGCCACGCGGCTGGTGACGCAGATGTACTTCCCGGGGGACCCGCTGCTGGCTTTCGATCCCATCTTCAACTGTGTGCCCGACGCCAAGGCGCGCGACCGCCTGGTGGCCGCCCTGGACTGGGAAACCACCGCGCCCGAGTATGCGCTCGGCTACCGTTTCGATATCGTGCTGCGTGGCCGCGATGCCACGCCGATGGAGTAAGCCATGTTGTACGCCACCGCATCCCAGACTGTCGGACCCTACCTGCATATCGGCCTGTCCGGCCTTGACTGCGCCGACCTGACCGCCGAGGCCCCCGGGCTGGCGGGAGAACGCATCGTGATCGAAGGCCGCGTGATCGACGGCAACGGCGACCCCGTGCCCGATGGCATGGTCGAGATCTGGCAGGCCAACCCGGCCGGCCGCTACCGCCACCCCGACGATGCGCGCGACGGCGCGGAGCAGGCGCTGGTGCCCGGCTTCACCGGCTTTGGCCGGCTGCCGACCCAGCCCGACGGCAGCTTCCGCTTTGTCACCGTCAAGCCGGGTCCGGTACCCGGCCCCGGCGGCCAGCCGCAGGCGCCGCACATCGTGGTCTCGCTGTTCATGCGCGGGCTGCTCAAGCATTTGTCCACGCGCCTATACTTCCCGGACGAAACGCAAGCCAACGCGCGCGACTGGGCCTTGTCGCAGGTACCCGCCGAGCGCCGCCACACGCTGGTGGCGCAGCCGGTGGGCGCGGGCAAGCTGCAATGGCAGGTGGTGCTGCAAGGCCAGGACGAAACGGTCTTCTTCGACATCTGACCCGGGCGCGAGCCGCTTGCGCCAGACCGAGCCCCGGCGCCGGACCCGTCATGGTCCGGCGCTGGGGTTTTTCCATGCCGATGCGAACCTGAATCGATGCCCACCTCATCCCGACTGACCGACCCGATGTTCGGCAGCGCCGCCACGCTGGCCGCTTTCTCCGATGCCGGCACGGTCCAGCGCATGCTTGACTTCGAAGCCGCGCTGGCGCGCACCGAAGCCCGCTGCGGCGTGATCCCGGCCGAGGCTGCCGAGGTCATCGCCGCCACCTGCCTCGCCGACGAGATCGACTTCGACGCGCTGGCCGCCGCTGCCGTGGCAGCCGGCAACCTGGCCATTCCCCTGGTCAGGCAACTCACCGCCCGCGTAGCCGCGCGCGACGAGCAAGCCGCGCGCTACGTGCACTGGGGCGCCACCAGCCAGGACGCGATCGATACCGGCATGGTGCTGCAACTGCGTGAAGCCCTGCAGGCTGTCGATGCCGATCTCAAGGCGCTCGGCCACGCCTGCGCCGCGCTGGCCATGCAGCATCGCGACACGCCGATGGTGGCGCGCACCTGGCTGCAGCACGCGCTGCCCACCACCTTCGGGCTCAAGGCCGCCGGCTGGCTCGACGCGCTGCGGCGCGACCTGGGCCGCCTCGGCGCCACGCGCGCGCAGGCCGCCGCGCTGCAGTTCGGCGGTGCCGCCGGCACCCTGGCCAGCCTCGGCGACGCGGCTCCGGCTGTGGCCGCCGAGCTCGGCCGCGAACTCTCGCTGGCAGTACCCGCCACGCCGTGGCACGCCTACCGCGACCGCATGGTCGAGGTAGCCACCACGCTCGGCATGCTGACCGGCTCGCTCGGCAAAATCGCGCGCGACGTCTCGCTGATGATGCAGACCGAGGTCGCGGAGGTGGCCGAGCCCTCCGGCCCCGGGCGCGGCGGCTCCAGCACCATGCCGCACAAGCGCAACCCGGTAGGCTGCGCCGCCGTGCTCACTGCCGCCGTGCGCGTGCCGCCGCTGGTGGCTACCATGCTGGCCGGCATGGTGCAGGAGCATGAACGCGCGCTGGGCGGCTGGCAGGCGGAATGGGATACCTTGCCGCAGATCGTCGCGCTGGCCGCGGGCGCGTTGCGGCAGATGCTGGAAGTGGTAAACGGACTGCAGGTGGACGCCGCGCGCATGCGTGCCAACCTGGGGCTGACGCACGGGCTGATCCTGGCGGAAGCCGCCATGCTGGAACTGGGCGGCAAGATCGGCCGGCTAGCGGCGCATCATCTGGTCGAAGGCGCCTGCCGGCGGGCCGTTGCCGAAGGCACTACATTGCGGGAGGCGCTGGGCGCGACCCTGGCCGGGGACGCCGCGCATGCCGGGCTGATGGATGCGGCGGCGCTGGACCGGGTTTGCGATCCGGCCAATTACGCCGGGCAGGCGGGGGGATTCGTCGATGCGGCCCTTGCGGCCTGGCGGCAGGAGAGCACTGATACCCCCCGGAAGCCAGCCGCAGACGCTCAATGAATACACGTACCTGAACACCGAACCGAATTCTCTGGAGACCACCTTGCCCTTCATCACCCACGCTGGCAATCGCCTCTTCTACACGCTGGAAGGCCCGGCCTCCGCGCCCGTCCTGATCTTCTCCAACTCGCTAGGCACTGACCACACGATGTGGGCGCCGCAGGCCGAAGCACTGGGCCAGCAGTTCCGCATCCTGCGCTACGACACCCGTGGGCACGGCCAGTCCGAGTTGCCGCCGGGCCCGAGCAGCGTGGCGGAACTGGGCAGCGATGTCATCGCGCTGATGGACGCCTTGCAGATCCGGAAGGCAGCCTTCTGCGGCTTGTCGATGGGTGGCCTCACCGGTATGTGGCTGGGCGTGAACGCGCCGCAGCGCTTCAGCCGCATTGTGCTGGCCAATACCGCACCGAAGATCGGCACCCCCGAGGCGTGGAACACGCGCATCGAAGGCGTGCTGCGCGACGGCATGGCGCCGCTGGTGGAGGGCTCGCTGCAACGCTGGTTCACGCCGTCCTTCGTCAGTGCCGCCGGCAACCGGCTGGATGATCTGCGCAAGGTGCTGACCGGGCTGGATGCGCGTGGGTATGCCGCCAACTGCGCGGCAGTGCGCGACGCCGATCTGCGCGAAGCGGTCAGGACCATTCCGGTGCCGGTGCTGGTGATTGCCGGCAGCGCCGATCCGTCCACCACGGCGGCGGAAGGGCGCGCGCTGGCCGATGCCATTCCGGGCACACGTTATCTCGAACTGGAGGCGGCGCATCTGTCCAACCGCGAGCAGCCAGAGCGTTTTACCGAGGCGTTGCTGGACTTCCTGGGTGACGATGCGCAGAAGGCCGCGAACCGTTCGGACAGCGATGGCGAGCGCTATCAGGCTGGCCTGGCCGTGCGGCGGGAGGTGTTGGGCAGTGCGCATGTGGATCGTTCGCTGGCGCGGCTGAACTCGCTTAACGATGAGTTTCAGAATCTGATTACGCGCTATGCGTGGGGTGAGATCTGGACGCGTGAAGGGTTGCCGCGGCATACGCGGAGTCTGATCACCATTGCGATGATGGTGGCGCTTAACCGTAATGAAGAACTTAAGTTGCATCTGCGCGCAGCGGCCAACAATAACGTCAGCCGTGACGAGATTAAGGAGGTGCTGCTGCAGACTGCTATCTATTGTGGGGTGCCGGCGGCTAATTCGGCTTTTCATATGGCGGAGGAGGTGTTTGCTGTGGTGGATGCGGAGGCTTTGAAGGGGTTGTAAGCGGTGGGGGCGGTGTTTTTTTTTGCGGCGATGGTTATTGCACCCAAGGG
>NZ_JFJV02000131.1:0-5363 GCF_000611145.1 Cupriavidus sp. SK-3
GAACCGCTCGGGCCGCACCTGCTGGCGCGCCTGCAGCATCGCGGGGATTTCGGTTTCCATGGTGGTGTTCGAGCTCGGCACGATCTGGCCGATACGGAAAATTTTCTGCACTGTCGACTCCGTCATCTATGTGTTCTGTCCACCCGCCCTGGCGCCCGTCTTCGCGGCGACGCCCTGCACGGCTGGCCCGGAGCCTTCAATGGTCTCCGTAGCCTGCGAACGATTGTAGTGTACACATGCTATTTGCACAACAAAACCATGACTGAAGGAATATGCACGATTTCAGTGCCTGCTTAATGAATCAACCCCTTGAATGGTGCGTATTTTCACGCTTAACTGGCATTGAATCGGCTCATCCACTTTGATATCAGGGTTTTCCATAGGGGTGGCATGTCATTTCTTTACAAGCAAATTTCTCGTGTGTACACTCGATTCACCGATTGGCCAGACGGCCTGTTCAGACCCACATCACACCGCCAGGAGAAACATCGTGCAAGGCAAACCACGCATCGCAGTGATCGGCGCCGGACTGGGAGGGACGGTCGCGGCCGCCCTGCTGCAGCGCGCCGGACATCAAGTCAGGCTGTATGAGCAGGCGCCGGCGTTTTCGCGCCTGGGCGCCGGCATCCACGTCGGGCCCAATGTCATGAAGGTCATGCGCAGGATCGGCCTGGAGGATGCGCTCAACAACATGGGCTGCCACCCGGACTTCTGGTACAGCCGCGACTGGCAAAGCGGCGAAGTGATCGCGCAGATCCCGCTTGGCGACTATGCCCTGTCGCACTATGGCGCGAGCTACCTGACCGTGCACCGTGGCGACTTCCATGCCCTGCTGACCGAAGCGGTGGCGCCCGGCACGCTGCTGTTCGACAAGAAGCTGGCCAGCGTGGAAGACCTGGGCCATGTGGTGCGCCTGCGCTTTGCCGACGGCACCGTCGATGAGGCCGATATCGTGATCGGCGCGGACGGCGTGAACTCGCGCATCCGCGAAACCCTGCTGGGCGCCGAGCCGCCCAAGTACACGGGCTACGTGGCGCACCGCGCGGTGTTCCCGATCTCGCGCGTGAAAGGCTTCACCCACGAACGTTGCACCAAGTGGTGGTCCGACGACCGTCACATGATGGTCTACTTCGACACCAGCAAGCTCGACGAGATCTACTACGTGACCGGTGTGCCCGAGCCCACCTGGGACATGAGCAAGAGCTGGCTGCCCAGCAGCATCGAGGAAATGCGCGCCGCGTTCGACGGCTGGCATGAAGGCGTGCAATCGCTGATCGAAGGCACCGTGGAAGTGACCAAGTGGCCGCTGCTGGAGCGCGATCCGCTGCCGGTGTGGAGCCGCGGCCGCCTGGTGCTGCTCGGCGATGCCTGCCACCCGATGAAGCCGCACATGGCACAGGGCGCGGCGATGGCCATCGAGGACGCCGCCATGCTGGCGCGCTGCCTGGACCAGACCGGCGTATCGGACTTCGGTGCCGCCTTCGCACTGTACGAGGCCAACCGTGCCGAACGCGCCAGCAAGGTGCAACTGGTTTCGCACAACAACACGTGGCTGCGCACCAACGAGAACCCGGACTGGTGCTTCGGTTACGATGTGTTCAGCGTGCCACTGGTGGAAGCCGGGCGCGTGGCCGTCGCAGCCTGAGCCACGTCCCGGCAAGACCGCCGGGCGCCCCAAAAAAAAACGGGCGCCCGGCCACGCGAGTGATGTTCTAAAACGCCCCCAGCCCCACGATGAACACGCCCCGCCCCCTGTGCCTCCGGGTCAACCGGACCACATACCAGCTCGATGCCGAGGTCGATCCCGGCACGCCGCTGCTCTATATCCTGCGCAACGACCTGGCCTGCAACGGTCCTAAATACGGCTGCGGGCTGGGGCAGTGCGGTGCCTGCACGGTGCTGGTGGATGGCGTGGCGGCGCGTTCCTGCGTGATCCCCGTGAAAGCGGTGGCGCAGCGCGCCATCACCACGCTCGACGGGCTGGGCGCGCCGGGCAAGCCCGACCCGGTGCAGCAGGCCTTTATCGACGAACAGGCGGCGCAGTGCGGCTATTGCCTGAACGGCATGATCATGACCGCCAAGGCCCTGCTGGCGGAAAACCCGGACCCCGACGAGGCGCAGATCCGCGAGGCACTGCGCTTCAACCTTTGCCGCTGCGGCACGCATGTGGAGATCCTGCGCGCGGTCCGGCGCGCCGCCGTGCTGCTGCGGCAGGCCGCTGCCCCGGAAGGCACGCCATGAGCGGGCGCGACCAGCTCGTGATCGGCCAGGACAGCGTGACGGCATGGCAGCCGCCGCCCGAGCGGCAATGGCTGGCGGGCCACGTGATACGCCCTCCCGTGCTGGAATGGCACGCAGGCAGCCTGCGCAGCGCACGCCTGCTTGGATGCGACGAAGCCGCTGCGCGCGCACTGCCCGGCGTTGCTTCGGTAGTGCGGCGCGGCAATTTCCTGGGCATTGCCGCCGCCACGGCGCAGCAGGCCGCGCAGGCAGCCGGCGTGCTGCGCGCCCGCTGGCAAGCGCCCCCCAAAGCCGTGGACCCCGGCGCGCCGCTCACCCGCCGCCTGCTTGCCGCGCACGGTGACACCACGCAGGCCATGGCGCACGCCACGGGCCGGAGCGCGCAAGGCTATCAATGGCCGCTCTCCGGGCTGCAACCAGCAGGCTGCACCGCCGTCGCCGACTGGCGCGATGGCGCGCTGCGCGTCTGGCTGCCCAGCCGCAACCCCGGCGCCTTGCGCACGGAACTGGCGGCCCTGCTAGGCGTCGGCGAAGACCGCATCACGCTGGTGTGCTGGCAGGCCATGGACGGCGACAACGACCGCGCCGGCGAAGATGCGCAGTACGCCCATCATGCGGCTGCCGATGCCGCCTTGCTGGCGCAGGCCGCCGGCGGCACGGTCCGGATGCGCGTCGAAGCGCATGAACTGGGCGCCACGCAGGCACAGGTCAATACCCATATCGAGAGCGCATGGACGGTCGACGGCGAGATCGCGGCTTACGCAGTCAATGCGGCTGTCGATGCGCGCGGCAGCGCGGCCGTGATGGCGGCCCCGCCGCTTGCGCTTTGGCTGACCGGCACGCCGGCGCCGGTCGTCGAGATTGACCTGGATGCATCCGGCGCAAGCGACGAATCCAGGGGCGACGCCATCCTGCCGCCCTACCGCTTCGCCAGCCTGAGCGTGACGCAGGCCGGCGCGCCCGGCCTGCCGCGCGCCGCAGGCACGCCTGCCCAGACGGCAAGGGCCTATGTCTTCGCGCATGAATCGCACGTGGACGAGGTAGCGGCGGCCAGCGCACAGGATCCGGTGGCCTTGCGGCTGCGGCACCTCGACGACGCGCGCGGAGCCGGCCTGGTGCGCCGGGTCGCGGCGCAAGCCAACTGGCAGCCGCGCGGCGAACGCACGCAAGCCAACCAGAACGTACGGCGCGGGCGTGGATTTGCCTATGCCAGCACCATCGAAGCTGGCGAAGCCAACGCGGGCCAGCCCGTGCAAAGCTGGTCCGCCTGGGTGGCCGAAGTCGAAGTCGATGCCAGCACCGGCGAGGTCAGCGTGACCGGCGTCACGCTTGGCCATGACAGCGATGCGGGGGAGCAAGGCGCGGGCAACGCCCTGGCCTTGCAGCAGGAAGCCGCGCGGGCGGCGCAGCAACTCATCGCCGGCGGCAGCTTCGACAGCTGGCCGGCCGCAGCGGCACCGGCATTGCCTGCACGGCACGACGCCGGCCTGCCCGCGCTCGCCGCCGCGCCGTTGCCGCAGGTACGCATTGCCGGCGCGCTCGGTGCGGCAACCACCACGCTGGGTACCAGCGCGGCAGCCACCCTGCCCGCCGCGCCCGCCGTGGCCAACGCCATCTTCGACGCCACCGGCGTGCGCCTGCGCGAGCCGCCGTTCAGCGGCGAACGTATCCGCCTTGCGCTTGCCGCGCAGGGCAGTGCCGATGGCACCAACCAGCGAGGCGCCGCGCGCAAGCGCAACTGGCTGCTGGCCGGCGCCACCGCCGCCGTCGGCCTGTTCGCCACCGCGATGCCGTGGCGCGCGCCGATCGCGCCGGTCGTCCCGCCCGAAGCCGGCTTCTATTCCGCCGCCACCATCGAACGCGGCCGGCTGGTGGCCGCCGCGGGCGACTGCGCGGTCTGCCACACCGCACCCAACGGCGTGCGCAATGCCGGCGGGCTGGCGCTGGATACGCCGTTCGGCACCATCTACAGCACCAACATCACGCCTGATGTCGAGACCGGCATCGGCAACTGGTCCTACGCGGCGTTCGAGCGCGCCATGCGCCAGGGCATTCATCGCGATGGCCGGCACCTGTACCCGGCGTTCCCGTACACCGCCTTCGCCAAGGTCAGCGATGGCGACCTGCAGGCGCTCTACGCCTACCTGATGGCCGCCGAGCCGGTGCGCGCCAAGGCGCCGGAGACCGCGCTGGCCTTCCCCTACAACCTGCGTCCGCTGATGGCCGGATGGAACCTGCTGTTCCACCGCGCCAAGCCCTTCGAGGCCAATCCGGCCCGCTCGGCGCAGTGGAACCGCGGCGCCTACCTGGCCGAGGGCCTGGGCCATTGCAGCGCCTGCCATTCGCCGCGCAATGCGCTCGGTGCCGAACGCGGCGGCCGCCTCTACCTGGGCGGCGGCGAAGCCGAAGGCTGGGAGGCGCCCGCGCTGGGCAAGCTCTCGCATGCGCCGGTGCCGTGGACGGAACAATCGCTGTTTGAATACCTGCGCACCGGCTACGCGCCGCATCATGGCGCCGCCGCCGGACCGATGGCGCCGGTGGTGGAAGAACTGGCGCTGCTGCCGGAGGACGATGTGCGCGCCATCGCGCACTATGTGGCGTCGTTCGGCGAGACCGGGCCGGATGCGGCGGCGGCAAGCGCGCAAGCCATGTTGCTCGAGCAGCGCAGCGCCGACGCGGCGCGTGCGCTTGGCGGCCCTGCCGCGCGCCTTTACCAGAATGCCTGCGCGGTCTGCCACCAGGGCGACCAGGGCATCAGGCAGTTCGGCATCAAGCCGTCGCTCGCGCTCAATACCAACCTGCACGGCGACAAGCCCGACAACCTGATCCGCGTGCTGCTCGACGGTATTCCCACGCCGGCGGCAAGCGAACTGGGCTATATGCCGGCCTTCGGGGAAAGCCTCGACGACCGTCAACTGACGCAGCTGGTGCATTACCTGCGCGCCCGCTTCGCCCCCGACAAACCCGCATGGGAAAACGTGGACGACACGCTCGCGCGGCTGCGCGCAGCCCCATCTCATTAAGCAGGCACTGAACAAAATCAGGCCGGCCTGAGGCCACCGATCCGTCAATTTTTGCGGCAAGCCACCTTGCCGCCGCCCCCCCCCCCCCCCCCCCCCCCC
>NZ_JFJV02000131.1:5388-21369 GCF_000611145.1 Cupriavidus sp. SK-3
AACCCCGAGGAGAAAACCGCCATCGCTCCCTTGCGAGCTTGTTTCATGTAGCTTACGCTGAACGCTAATGTAGAAGGCACTACATGAGTGCCGGATGAAGGAAAGCGGTGCCGCCCCCGCACAACGACGGCGCGTAACATCCCGGCCAGCCCGCCGGAAACCATAAAAATCGAACATCCATCACTGCGCAGGCCCTGGCCCGCTGCTTGCATAAGCAACAGCACCCAGCCGTCGGCAGCGGTGGCAAAGACATCCACACGGTAGACAACGGTAAAACAGTAAAGGAGTAAACATGTCGTATCAGTATCAAGACGGCGCGGCGGGCGTGCTACCCGCGGCAGCGCAGCCAGACATCTACCGCAAGGTGACCTGGCGCCTGATCCCGTTCTTCTGTGCCTGCTACCTCGCCGCCTACCTCGACCGCATCAACGTCGGGCTGGCCAAGCTGCAGATGCTGGACGACCTGCACTTCAGCGAAACGGTCTACGGCCTGGGCGCCGGGCTGTTCTTCGTGGGCTACATCCTGTTCGAGGTGCCGAGCAACCTGGTGCTGCAAAAGGTGGGGGCGCGCATCTGGATCGCCCGCATCATGGTGACGTGGGGCCTGCTGTCCGGCGCCACCATGTTCGTCAACACGCCAACGCAGTTCTACGTGCTGCGCTTCCTGCTGGGCGCCGCCGAGGCCGGCTTCCTGCCCGGCGTGCTGCTGTACCTGACCTACTGGTTCCCCACTCACAAGCGCAGCAAGATCATCGCGCTGTTCATGATGGGCCTGCCCCTGGCCAGCATGATCGGCAGCCCGATCTCCGGCTGGATCATGACCGCCTTCGCCGGCACGCACGGCTGGGCCGGCTGGCAATGGCTGTTCTTCCTGGAAGCCATTCCCTCGGTGCTGCTGGGCGTGATGGTGTTCTTCTACCTGCCCAACGGCATCAAGGACGCCAAGTGGCTGGAGGCTGACGAGAAGCGCACCCTGCAGCGCAACCTGGACACCGACGTGCTGGTGGAGAGCAGCCACTCGCTCAAGGCGGCCTTTACCGACAAGCGCGTGTGGATGCTGGGCCTGATCGACATGTGCCTGCTGATGGGCACGTACTCGATCGGCTTCTGGATGCCGACCATCATCCGCGACTCCGGCGTGGCGAGCCCGCTGCATATCGGCTTGCTGACCGCGATCCCGCACGCGGTGGCCGTGATCGCGATGCTGCTCAACGGCGCCCACTCCGACAAGACGCGCGAGCGCCGCTGGCATATCGTGATCCCCATCCTGGCGGGCGCCGCCGGCCTGGTGGGCAGCACCTTCGTCACCGGTTCCACCTCCGCCACCGTGCTGATGCTGACGCTGGCCAACGTGGGCATCGTGGCCACTTTCCCGGTGTTCTGGTGCCTGCCGTCGACCTTCCTGAGCGGCACCGCGGCCGCCGCCGGCATCGCGCTGGCCTGCTCGATCGCCAACCTCGGTGGCTTTGCGGCCACTTACCTGCTGGGCTGGCTGAAGGACACCTTCCATAGCCCTAGCGCGGGCCTGATCCTGTTCGCGGGCTGCCTGCTGGCGAGCTGCTTCCTGGTGCTGGCGATGCCGGCCAAGGTGGTCAACCGGTAAAGCTGTACGGCGAACGCTTCGCCGAGAACGGCGGACGGCACCTGTGGGTGCCGTCCGCCGTTTTTGCATGAATCCACGGCAAAACCCGCGCAGACATTGAGCCCCACGCCGCTTATCCGTACCATGCTGCCCATGCAAAGCAGGAAATTCGTATGACTCTCAAGACTCTGGACGGCGCGCTGGCCTTGCTGACCTACTTCACCGTGCGCCAGCCCACCTGGGGCGTGCGCGAACTGGCCAAGCACAGCGGGGTCCATCACGCGGTGGTGCACCGGGTGCTCGCCACCTTCGCCGCCAATGGCTTCCTGGTGCAGGACGCGGTCAGCGGCAAGTATTCGCTGGGGCTGCGGCTGTTCGAACTGGGCCAGGTGGTACGCAAGACCTTCTCGCCGGCGGAAGTGGTACAGCCGGTGCTGGAAAAGCTCGCCGAGCAGAGCGGCGAGACGGTGTTCCTGTCATGGCTCGATGGCCACGAGGGACTGTGCGTGGGCATGGTCCAGAGCCAGCACCAGTTGCGGTTCTCGATCGAACTGGGCCAGCGCTTTCCCTTGCACGCCGGTGCGCACGCCAAGGTGATCCTAGCCTTCCAGGACGATGCCTTTCGCGCCCGCGTGCTGGAGAATGCCCGCGACCAGGCGCAGCCCGCGCTGGCCGCGCCCGATCCCGCCGTCATCGAGCCGCAGCTGGCCGAGATCCGCACGCAAGGCTGGGCGCATACGCGCGGCGAGGCCGCCGCCAGCGTGGCTGGGCTGGCCTTGCCGTTATGGTCGCGCGACCACACCGAGGTGGTCGGCTCGCTGGCGATTGCCGGCCCGCAGCAACGCCTGAACGAGGAATCGGTGCCGCGCATGCTGGATGCGCTGCGCGAAGCGAGCCGCCGGCTGGAAGAGGTGGTGGGCTTCGGACGCTGAGCGAGCCTAGTGTAGCCATAGGGCGCGCGCCACCGCATCGCCCTCCGCCCCGCCGCCGAAGACGCGCTGGCCAATGGCGAAGCCCAGCTCGCGGTAGCTCTCCCACTGCGCCTCGTCGAAGAACTGGTCGCTGGTCGGCTCCTGCGGAAACGCGGGATGGCCGGCGCCATACTGCCGCACATCGGCCGGCGCCGAGCCAATCATGCAGGGCTTGAGCAAGACGATGCGCGATACCGGCCGGCGCGTGGCAGCCGGGTCGGCGGCACGAAAGACGTTCAGCAGGATCGCGCATTTCTCGCTCGACGCCTGCCGCGCCGACGGCAGGAAATCCGCCGGCGTGCCGAACGCGCTGCCGAGCACATCGTCGCCGGCAGCCGCGGCATCCACCACGATCTCCAGCCCCATGTCGATGCGCGCCAGCCGGATCAGGTTGGCAAGATCGCCAAACTGGTATTGGGGATCCGCCCCGCAATCGCACAGCACGATCAGCGTCACGCCGCGCTCGGGACGCAGCAGCTCATACACGGCCGTATTCTCGAAATGGCCGCCGTCCGACAGATACTGCCAGCCGCGCCGCGTGCCATGAAAGCGCGCGCTCAGCTCGCAGGCCAGGTAGTACTGGGTGCGGAACAGCGTGATAAAGCCGCCCAGCCAGGGCGACCCGGCACGGTCCGCCTGCACGCAGTCGCGGTCGGCGCCGCCGGCGCGCGGCGCGCTGCCGGCATCCAGCGGATACGACGGCCACCAGGTGCCCAGGCGAAGGTTGGCCAGCCCCAGCAACAGCGACGTGCCCAGCGTGGTGGAACGGCCCAGCCCGGTGGAGATCGCCGCGCCGGAGGTAGCGATCCAGTCGCCGAGCGTGCGCGACTGCGACAGCTCGCCGCCGCCCGCCTTGTGCGTCTCCGGGTAATACAACTGCCCGTCCACGGTGAAGCGCACGAAGGAATCGGCGGGCACGGCGCGCGTGGCCGTGGGCGGCAGCATGAAAGGCCCGGGCGCGATGCACAGCGGCTTGCCCTTGCGGTCGCGCTGCACCAGTTGCTCGGCGGGATCCACGGTGAGGTTGAGCGTGACGTTGATCAGGTGCAGCGGCGCCAGCATGGCGGGATCGTAGTAGGTGTTCAGGCTGAGCGCATCGCCGGCCTCGGGCTCGGCCACGCTGAGCCTGGCACGCTGGCTGGCGTGCTGCTGCGCCGGTGCCGCCCCGCTGCCGGGCGCGAAGCGCTGGCCGTTGGAACCGCCGAGGTAGGCGCGGGTCAGGCGGGCCGAGTAAAACTGCTGCAGCGTGGACAGGTTCAGGAAGCCGGCAAAACGCCCGGCAATCAGCGTGAGCCCGAGCGCCAGCGCGCTCAGCGCGGACAGCACCGGCGCGGTGTAGCCCGTGCCGAACACCAGCCAGTCGACCGGCTCGCGCCCATTCCACCTCACCCACAACACCAGCCACGACCACATGACGAAAACAAGCAACGCCACCACGGCGGCGGCGATGCCGGCCAACAGCGACACCGGCAGCCGCGACAGCCACGTCCCCCCCTTGCCATCGCTGCCCTTGCCGTCGAGCAGGCCCGCGCCATAGCGGATCAGCCAGACCAGGCCGCCCAGCATCCCCGCCGGACCAAGCGCGCCCCACGGATGGCCCGTGGCCTGCGTGTAGAGGTAGAAGGTACGCGCCACGGTATCCGCCACGCCCAGCGCCGCGAGCCACAGCGCCACGCCGACGGCATGGCTCAGCACGCGTGTGGCACGCACGCGGTAGGCCTGCACGGTGGCAGGCTGGCTCCGGCACAACACAAAGCAGCATGCCACGCCCAGCAAGGTCAGCACCGCGATGGCCAGCAGCAGGCAGGACACGACCAGCCCCGGCCCGAGGTTGTGCAGCCAGGCGGCCAGCCCCAGCATGGCAACGCCAGCCAGCGCGGCAAGGCGCGTGGCGAGGCTATCGAAGCGCAACGCCGGCCGCCCGTCGCCGGCGTGCGGGTAGACCAGCCAGTAAGCCAGGCCGGGCGGCACCGCGAACAGCAGCAGCGCGGCCAGCGGCAGCCATAGCAACTCGCTCCACCAGATCGCCAGGCCGCCCTCGTTGAACACCTGCCGCGCGTCATGCAGCAGGTCCATCTCATGCCGGCCCAGGTCGAGCCAGGTCCCCACCGCGAGATGGCGGGACAGGGCCAGCAATGCCAGCAGCAACAGCAGCGCGCTGCCGATCACGTATTGCATGGCAAACCAGTTGCGCACCATCAGCGACGCCGCGTAGAGCGAATCGCCGGCGCCGGTGGGCGTCAGGTAGCGCCCGTTCTCGCGCAGCCACGCCACGGCGGCGCGGCCGGGGTCGGCGGCGTAGGACACCGAGGAGCGGATGCGCCCCGGCGGCTCCTGCCGCAGCGTGCGGTAGGCAAGCGCGGCGGCCTCGGGCGGCGTCGTTCCCGGTTTCAGGCGGCCGGGCACGAACAAGCTGCAGAAGAAGGCGCCGAGGTAGCCGCCACCGCTGACGGTGGAGAGGTAATCGAACTGGCCAAGCAGTGCGGTCGTGGCTGGCGGGGGCGCGGTGAGAGCAGGCGCGGGGCCATCGCCTTCCTGCACGGCGTCCTGCATGACATCCGGCATGGCTGCCGCCGTAGCGGCCTGCCCGCCGTCTCGCTTCACGTCATGCAGTGCCGCGCCGGGCGCGCCGGCCACCGGCGGCGGCGGCGCCTTGGCCAGCGCCTGCATCACGCCCAGGCAGAAGGTGGCGCTGCGAATCCCGCCGCCGGAGAGGGCCACGGCCCAGTTGCCGTCGCCATCGCGGATGCGCCTGGCAATGCCGAGTTGCCGGCGCCGGCGCGCGATGCGGGCCAACTCGTCTCCGGAAGCCTGGTCTTCGACTGGCATGCCGATCCTCCCTTGCAGATCCCCGCCCAAGTATAGGCGGCGCCACGGCGTGGAGAAGGCCGCACGCCATGTGCCCGGGAGCCTGCCTGCCCGGTGTTTACCCTGATTGTTCAGCCTCCTATCGAGGCCTAGCATTTTACACATACAGAGACACTGTCTCTTATACAGAGACACAAAGCCCGCAACACCGACTGCTTCCATGCTCAAGACCCTGAACGGTGCCCTCGGCCTGATGACGCACTTCACCGTGCGCCAGCCAAGCTGGGGCGTACGCGAACTCGCCAAGCACGCCGGACTGCATCACGCCGTGGTGCATCGCGTGCTCGCCACCTTCGCCGCCAATGGCTTCCTGGTGCAGGACGCCGCCGGACGCTATGGCCTGGGCCTGCGCTGGCTGGAACTGGGCCAGGCAACCCGCAACACCTTCTCTCCCGGCGAAGTGGTGCAACCCGTCCTGGAAGCCCTGGCCGCGCAGAGCGGCGAGACCGTCTTCCTGTCGTGGCGCGATGGCTTCGAGGGGCTGTGCACGGATATCGCCCAGAGCCAGCACCAGCTGCGCTTTTCCATCGAAGTGGGCCAGCGCTTCCCGCTGTTCGCCGGTGCCCATGCCAAGGCCATTCTGGCCTTCCAGGACGAGGGTTTTCGCGGCGAGGTGTACCGCGCGGGCGGCTTGAAAGACGAAGCAGTGGACGCACTGGAAGCGCAACTGGCGCGCATCCGCCTGGACGGCTGGGCGCATACCCGCGAGGAAGCCGCCGCCACGGTGGCCGGGCTGGCCGTACCGCTGTGGTCGCGCGACAGGCGCGCGGTGGTCGGCTCGCTCGGCATCGCCGGGCCGCTGCAAAGACTGGACATACAGGCCGTACCCCGCCTGCTGGACGCAATGCGCCGGGCCAAGGGGCCAATCGAGGAGGTTGCCGGTTTCATCCGCTAAATAAAACGTGCGGAGAACACTGGCAGGACAGATGATGAAAGGTAGAACCATGGAAGCCCCGGCAGCAATGAACCCACCCCTGGCGGCAACGGCCGCCGCCCGCTCGCGCATCACCGAACCCTTCCTGCTGCTGGTCACGGTAGGGCTGTCGGTGTTCGGCGCGATGATCGGCATGCAACTGATCGTCTCGCTTGGGATCTCGGCCAATACGTCGATCATCGGCGCGCTGATCGCCATCGTGTTCTCGCGCATCCCGCTGGAAATCACGCGGCGCTTCCGCGTCCTGGAGCGCCAGAACCTGGTGCAGACAGCGATTTCCTCGGCCACCTTCGGCGCGGCCAATTCGCTGATGATCCCGCTTGGCGTGCCCTACGCCATGGGCATGCCGGAGCTGGCCACGCCGATGCTGATTGGCGCGGTGATCGCCATGTTCGTCGATGGCGCCATGCTGTATTTCCTGTTCGGCAGCAAGATCTTCCCGGCCACGGGCACCTGGCCGGCGGGCATTGCCACGGCAGAGGCGATCTGGGCGGGCGACCGCGGCGGACGCAAGGCGGCCTTCCTGGGCCTGGGCATCGCGGTGGGCGTGGGCGGCGCGTGGTTCGGCATTCCGATGTCGGCCTTTGGCGCGGCCTTTCTCGGCAACCTCGCCGCGCTGACCATGTTCGGCCTGGGGCTGCTGACGCGCGGCTACTCGGTGCCGCTGCTCGGCATCGACATCGCCAAGGCTTATATCCCGCACGGCCTGATGATCGGCGCCGGGCTGGTAGCGCTGTTCCAGGTCGCGCGTGAAATCCACAAGTCGCGCAACGCCCTGGCCGCCGACGAGCGCACCATCGAGGTCCCGGCGTCGCGCGCCAGCCGCATCCTGTCGGGCGGCTTCCTGGTCTACCTGGCTATCGCGCTGCTGATCTCGGTGCTGGCCGGCCATGTTTCCGACATGTCGCTGGGCATGCTGGTGGTGTTCGTGCTGTACGCTGCGTTCGCCGCCTATGTGCACGAGCTGATCGTCGGCATCGCCGCCATGCATTCGGGCTGGTTCCCGGCCTTCGCGGTGGCGCTGATCACGCTGACCATCGGCATCCTGATCGGCTTCCCGCCGACCGCGCTGGCGGTCCTGGTGGGCTTCTCCGCCGCCACCGGCCCGGCCTTCGCCGACATGGGCTACGACCTGAAGACCGGCTACCTGCTGCGTGGCGAAGGCCGCGACATGGAGGCGGAACTCGCCGGGCGCAAGCAGCAGTTCTTCGCCGCCATGATCGGCTTCGCCGTCGCCGCGGTGGTGGTGATCGTGTTCCACGGGACCTTCTTTTCACAGAACATGCTGCCGCCGGTGGACCGCGTCTATGCCGCGTCGATCAAGGCCGGCTCCTCCGCAGAGATCGCACGCAAC
This sequence comes from Cupriavidus sp. SK-3, assembly GCF_000611145.1. NCBI lineage: Bacteria > Pseudomonadati > Pseudomonadota > Betaproteobacteria > Burkholderiales > Burkholderiaceae > Cupriavidus > Cupriavidus sp. SK-3. Next base: position 13,098 of record NZ_JFJV02000131.1, read on the forward strand.
CTGGTGATCTGGGCGATCCCCGGTGCGCTGCTGCAGTTGCTGGGCGGCTCCAGGCGCCAGCTCGGCATCCTGCTTTCCACCGGCATGCTGATCGCCTCGCCGCTGGCCGGCTGGGCGGTACTCGCCGGCCTGCTGATCCGCTTCGTGCTGCTGCGCCTGCGGGGCGAGCGCGATATCGCGGCGATGAGCGCCTTCGCCGGCGGCGTGATCGCGGGCGATGCGCTGTTCAGCTTCTTCGGCTCCGTGACCAAGCTGCGCAAGTAAGCGCCGCCAACGCAAGAAGCCTCCTTTTTCCTGCACGACCCCGAGACGTTTCATGGATATCCAAGCAATCCGCGCCGACACCCCGTTGACGGCATCCACCATCTACCTCGATACCGCGGCGGCCTCGCTGCCGCCGGACGCCGTGCTCGACGAGGTGCGCGCCTATCTGCTCGATACCGGCCACGTGGGCATCTACCTGCCGGCCTTCCGCAAGGCCACCTACGCCCGCGTGGAAGCGGTGCGCGCCCAACTGGCCGGCCTGCTCAACGCCGGGGCCGACGAGATCGCCTTTACCAAGAACGCCACCGAGAGCATCTCCATCGTGGCGCGCGGCATCGCGTGGCAGGCGGGCGACGAAGTGCTGGTGGCCGACACGGAAATGCTCAGTAACCTGCTGCCGTGGAGGCGCCTGGAGCAGACCCACGGCATCGTGGTGAAGATGGTGGCAGCCGATGCACAGGGGCTGCTGTCTCCCGGCAGCTTTGCCGCCGCCGTGACGCCGCGCACGCGGCTGCTGACCTTCTCGCACCTGCCCAACTCCACCGGTGCAGTGCAGCCCGCAGCAGCCATCTGCGCAGTGGCGCGCGCGCACGGCGTGCTGTCCCTGGTCAACGCCGCGCAAAGCGTGGGCATCCTGCGCTCCGATGTGCAAGCGCTGGATTGCGACTTTCTGGCCAGTTGCGGGCGCAAGGCGCTGCGCGCCACCGAGGGCTCGGGGTTCCTCTATGTACGCCGCGCGCTGATCGAGTCGATCGAGCCTGCGCTCGTTGGCTGGTGGAACGGCAGCTATGACCGCGCCACCGGCGCGTTGTCGCTGGTGCCGGGCGCGCGCCGCTTTGAAGCCGGCTGCCCCATCGTGCCCGCCATCCTCGGCCTCGGCAGCGCCATCGGCTATGCGCAACGCATCGGCATCGACGCCATCGAAGCGCGCGTGCGCAGCCTCACCGCGTACGCCGTGCAGAAGCTCTCCGCCATCCCCGGCTTCGAACTCTATGGCCCGGTCAACGCTGCGGACCGCATCGGCATCGTGCCCTTCAACGTGCGCGGCGTGGACCCGGCCCGCATCGTGGCCGCGCTGGAACAGCAGCAATGCATCATCGAAGCGGGCAACTTCATGGCCGATGCCATCCTGGCACGCTACGGCGTCTCCACCATGGCGCGGGTCTCTCTGCATTACTTCAATACGCATGAGGAAATCGACCGCGTGGCCGAGCTGATCGCCGCCGCCGTCGCCTGAGCCTCCCTTCACGACTGAACAACCGGAACCTGACATGAATCAACGCATCCTGCTGATGAGCAGCTCACGCAAGGACAACCTCGGCTACCTGGAACATGCCGACGCGCAGATCCACACCTTGTTGAAGCGCGAGCCGCGCAAGGTCCTGTTCGTCCCCTTCGCCGGCGTGACCTTCAGCTTCGACACATATGAAGGCATGGTCAAACCGGTGTTCGAGCGCCTGGGCTACGCGCTCGAATCCATCCACCACAGCGCCGACGCACGCCGCGCGGTGGAACAGGCCGAAGCCATCGCGGTGGGCGGCGGCAACACCTTCGCCCTGCTCAAGCGCATGTACGACGCCGACATCGTCGAGGCGATCCGCGCCAAGGTGCGGGCCGGCACGCCATACGTCGGCTGGAGCGCCGGCAGCAACGTGGCTTGCCCGACCATCCGCACCACCAACGACATGCCCATCGTGCAGCCGCCCTCGCTGCGCGCGCTGCGCCTGGTGCCGTTCCAGGTCAACCCGCACTTCATCAGCGGCAAACCCGCCGGCCACAACGGCGAAAGCCGCGAAGAGCGCCTCGCCGAGTTCCTGCACATCAACGCGCCAGAGCAAGTCTTCGCGCTGCCGGAAGGTTCGGCCCTGTTCTCCGATGGCAGCGACGGCACGGTGCTGGGCGAGCGCCATGCGCTGCACTTCACGGCCGAGGGCCAGGCAGAGACGCTGCGCGAAGGCGAGACCTTCCCGCTGTCGCGCATCACCGGACCGGCAGGCATGGACGGCTGGCAAGACTTCCGGGCCTGACCTCCCGCGCCGCGCGGCGCGAAACCCCACACGCAATAGCACCGGACGCAGGGCGACAGACCCCTGCGCGGGCCCCCTTTTACCCTTGGAGGAGAAGAACAACATGACAAGCAAGCACTGGCTGGGCGCGCTCGCCCTGAGCCTGCCCGCCGCCGCGATGGCGCAGGACGGGCTGACGCTGTACGGCGTCATCGACACCGCGCTCACCTACCAGACGCACTCGGACCCCAGCGGCAACGCGCAGACCGGGCTGCAACAGGGCGGCGAAGGCTTCCTGTCCGGCAGCCGCTTCGGCTTCAAGGGCAATGAAGACCTGGGGGGCGACCTGTCGGCGGGCTTCGTGCTGGAAAACGGCTTTCTCGCCGACACCGGCAAATTCGACCAGCAGGGCCAGCTGTTCGGCCGCCAGGCCTATGTGCGGATCGGCAGCAAGCGCTACGGCGAACTGGCACTGGGCCGGCAATACACCACGGCCAACACCATGCTGTACTACGTTGACCCGCTTGGCGTTGGCGCCGCGCCGTCCAATGCGTGGATGGTCTACCTGACCGGCCAGCGCTACGACAACGCGATCAGCTACACCGGCAACTACGGCCCGGTATCGGTAATTGCGGAGTACGCGCTGGGCGAGACCGCCGGCAAGGGCTCGGCGATGTCGTCGATTTCGCTCGGCGTGAAGTACGCATCGGGGCCGATCGTGGCCGTTGGCGATTTCCAGCAGACGCGCGACAACATGAGCCGCGCCGCGCGCATCTACCTGGCGGGACTGAAAGCCTCGGCGGGCCGCGCCAGCCTGTTCGCCAACTACATCCACAGCGACCGCGACGCCGGCTTCGATTCCTCCAAGGGCGGCACCGACACCGCCACCATCACCAGCATGACGACCGCCGCCACAGCCACCAACCGCGCGGCCTTCAACTCGGTGTTCGGCGGCAGCCGGCACGATGATTTCTTCACCGTGGGCGCCAGCTACGCGGTCACCCCCGCGGTCACGCTGACCGCCAGCGCGATGCACGACCGCACCCGCGCCGACGCCTTCAGCGGCAACCGCACCACCGCCTACGGCGTGGCGGACTACGCCTTCAGCAAGCGCACCGATGTCTACCTGGCGCTGGCGTATGACTGGGTGCGTGGCGACTGGTCGGGGTTGTTTGGCAACGGCACGACCAACTGGACCGGCGGCAGCGGCAAGACGCTGGATGGACGGAACAACCAGACGACGGTGATGCTGGGGATGCGTCACTTGTTTTAAAGGCGCGGTGCGCGGGCGTCGCGCAGGTTCGGATGCGCACGGCGAAGCATGGCGAGCGCCCGCCCGCTCCCCCGGCCGGGGGTGAAACCACCTTTGCCTCCAAGCCCCTGAAGTTGACCTCGACCTTTAATTTTTGAATTTTGACGTTGATGTTGAAGCTGAAGTTGAAGTTGAAGCTGGCTTCAACCAAACCCCATCAAGGAGAACCCCATGTCCCTGCAGCAAACCCTGGTCATCCACGAAGCCCTCGACAGCCCCGCCGCCAACGGCACGGTGATACGCGAACTGTTCGACGCCTACACCGCCACAGGCGTGACAGTGGAAGTCGCCACCGTCAACAACGCGCCCCCGGAAAGCACAGAGAACACCACCGACTTCATCACCATCGTCATCCCCGGCAAAGACGGCAAGCGTAACGGCGGCAAAGCACCCACGCTCGGCGTGATCGGCCGTAACGGCGCCATCGGCGCCCGCCCGGAACTGGTCGGCCTGGTATCCGACGCGGACGGACCGATCGGCAGCCTGGCGGTGGCGCTCAAGCTGGCGCAGATGAAGCACAAGGGCGACCACCTCGCCGGCGACGTCATCGTGACCACGCACCTGTCCACCAACGTGTCGATGCAGCCGCACGATCCGGTGCCCTTCATGGGCATGCCGGTGTCGTCCGACACCATGAACGATTACCAGGTGCTGCCGGAGATGGACGCCATCCTGTCGATCGATGCATCCAAGGGCAACAGCATCATCAAGCAGCGCGGCTTTGCGATCTCGCCGACGGCCATGCAGGGCTATATCCTGCGCGTGAGCCCCGACCTGGTGGCAACGATGGAGTCCACCACCGGCTGCCCGGCGGTCACCTTCCCGATCTCGCAGCAGGACATCACGCCCTACCATAACGGCCTTTACCACTTCAACAGCATCATGCAGCCGCACGTGGCCACCGGCGCGCCGGTCGTCGGCGTAGCCTTGACGGCGCAGTCGGTGGTCTCTGGCAGCGCCACCAGCGCCAACCACGAGATCGACATTGCCGAGGCCGTACGCTTCTGCGTGGAAGTCGCCAAACGCTTCGGCAACGGCAAGTGCCAGTTCTTCAACACAGTGGAATGGGACAAGATCCGCGCGATCTATCCGGACATGACAGTATTCCAGCGCGCCGGCACCGCGCGCTGAGACCCGGCGGGGCGGCGCTCCCATGCGCGGCAGGCCACACGCGGGCATTTTCAGCGGACGCGCTTCGGTGTATGGTTGCGCACCTGACGCAGTCCCCGCCCTAGCGGCTATTCTTGCAACATGCTCCGCCTGAACGACCCCGAAAGCCAACCGCTGTCCCGCTGCCTGTGCACCCTCGCCGCCTGTGCGGCGCTGGCCGCGCTGCCCGGCTGCGAACGCAATGAACCGGCGCCGGCCGCCCCCGCGGCGGCAACTGCCCCGGATGCGCAGGCCGCTCGCGCCGACGACGCCGCCCAGCCGGACGAGACGCCCGTCTTCACCCCCGCGCCGCTGGCCCGCCCGCTGGTGGCCCTGCGCGGGCTGAGCAGCATGGCGGACGTCCAGGCCGCCTGGGGCAAGCCGCCCGACATCACGCCCAACCAGGAAGAATGCGGTACGGCGCTCGATGAAGAGCAGCTGATGGACTACCGCTATCCGGATGCGCTGATCGAAGTGGGCCGCAGCGGCGACGCCGTGATCCGCGCACTGCATGGCATTCCGGCCGGGCTGACGCTCAAGCTCGAAGGCCATGACATCACCGCGGCCTCCACGCTCTCGCAGATCAACGCGGCCCTGCGCAAGAACCCGCACTGGAAGATGGCCGAAGCGCCGGGCAAGGTGCGCAGCCCCGCCGACCGCGACGAGGGCGACCCGCTCGAACAGCTCGCCTACACCACGCTCTACACGCTGGATGGCGACGGCGACCAGTACCGCCTGTACTTCCTCGGCGACCGGCTGGTGGGCTACGCCTACTGGGTCGGCTGCTGACCCGTCTGGCCGTCGGCCAACTGGCCTGGCGGCGGACTAGCGCAATGCGCCAGGACCGCCCGCGTGTGGCGTGAGCGCCGCCTCGGCGCCATCTTCGGCAGGGTCCGGTGTCACTTCGCCATGCAGCCGCTTCCACTCGTCGAAGCCGCCGGCCAGCGCCCAGGTATTGGCGTAACCGGCGGACTTGAGCCGCTCTGCCAGGATTGCGGCCGACACCTCGTTCGGACACGCGCAGTAGATGACGATGTCGGTCGTGCGTGGATGGTCGGAGAGCAAGGCCAGCGGTGCGTTCAGGTCAATGGTCATGGCGCCGGGGATGCGTTCGGCCGCGTCGCTGCGCACATCCAGGACCAGCGGAAAGCGATCGCCGTGGCGGCGCGCCTCCAGTTCGCTTACCGACATGCGGGGCACCAGGCGCGTGCGGCGCAGCAAGCGCACGCGGCGCCAGAACTTCCACGCCACGAAGGCCGCGAACCCAGCCACCAGCACCATCACGGCCACCGGGCCATACGTGCTGAACGTGCTCAGGATGACCTCGACGAAATCGGTGAACACCGCGCCCACCAGCAACGCACCGCCGGCCCACACCAGCGCGCCGAGCGCGTCATAGAACAGGAAGACGAGGAAAGGCGTGGACGTCATGCCGGCCATGGCCGTGGACAGCGCGCCGGCGCCAGGCAGCAGCTTGGCGAACACCAGCGAGCGCGGACCCACCCGCAGGTACAGCGACTGGGTCTGGCGGATACAACTGTCGGGAGAGATCGACACCCGGCAGATGGTGCGCAGCATGGGCTGCCCGAGGCGCTTGCCGGCGAAGTACCAGGCCGTGTCGGCAATCAGGCAGGCCAGGATGACCGCCGCCAGCACCGCGCCCAGCGCCGGGCCGCCCTCGCGCATGCCGAGCGCGCCGGCGACGAACAGCATGGGAACGGCTGGCACGGGCAGCCCGGCCTGCTCGGCCAGCACATTGAGAAACACCAGCATGACGCCGTGGCTCTCCAGCAAGGACTGCAACTCACCCACACCGATCTCCCGCGCTTGCGCGCCTGCGCTGTTTCCGCCCCTTCAAGGTATTCGGCGCGAGCGAGTCACTCGCGCCGACGGGCATAGGCAGTAGTGTGCCACCAAGGCGGCGCGGTGCAGTGCGTTGTCTTGCATGCCAACGTCAAAAACCCTGAACGAACGGGCGATGCCGCGGGCGCGGGGCTAGCGTGCCGATCGTCAGGCGTGGGCGCCGTCCTGGAACGTATCGAACTGGCGCGCGGGAGCCGAGGAAACGCCGGTGCGGTCCATGCCGGCCAGCTTTTCCGCGCCGTCCAGGAAGGGATCGACCTTCCGTGCCGGGTCGGAGGAAACGCCGGTACGGTCCATGCCGGACAGCTTCTGCGCGCCGTCCGTGAACGGATCGGGCTTGCGCGTCCGGCTGGCGTCGGCGCCGGACGCGGCCGGGTCGAGCCGTGCGCCATCGCTGTACACATTGAAGCGCGAGGCATGGAAAACGTAGCCATAGCGGTCCGCCGCCACGGGGCTGTCCTTGGGGCCGGTGGCTTGTGCGGGAGCCGCCATGGCGGCAAATCCGGCGAGAGCGGCCGACGTCATCAACAGCTTGAGGCAATGGTTCTTCATGATGGTCTCCTTCTGGCGATCGGCGGATCGCCGCTGGCTTGCGGGGAGGCAGCGCATCGCGCCGCTCCGGCCGCACGTGAATCGCGCGGTTAGACCAGATACGCCGCGCAGCGCGGCGTGGATGCAAAGAAGAACGTAGCGGGCGCGGACGTCGGGCAAGCCGCGCGCCGGCGGCTTCAGCGCATGCCGTCCATGCGCCGCATCACGCGGCCGCCATCCTGTCGCCGCCGGTCATCGAAGGCGATGGCCACTACCTGGTCTATCCGGCGCTCCGGCACGACGACGAAGCGCTGCGCGCCGCGCGCATGGATCGCCCGGCGGCGAATCCTGCCGCGCCCTGATCTGGCTGGCGGCTGGCGACCGCCTGATGGCGCCATGCGTTCCGGCCTGTTGCCTGTCGCACCCGCGTGCGGGCATCATGGCGCCTACCAAACCCGGAGCCCCGCATGTCTGCCCAACCTGCCTCGCAAGACCAGTTGATCCAACGCTTTGGCTTGCAGCCGCATCCGGAAGGCGGCTACTACCGCGAGACCCACCGCGATGCGGCGCGCGTGGCACGCGAAGGCACAATCGGCGGCCCCGCCACCCACGCCGCTTCCACTGCGATCTACTACCTGCTGTGCGACAACGCGTACTCCGCCTGGCACCGCATCCGCTCCGACGAAGTGTGGCACTTCTACGCGGGCAGCCCGCTCGACGTACACGTGCTGGAGGACGGTGGCGGCCTCACCACGCACCGGCTGGGCAACGCGCTCGCGCATGACGACGCGGTCTTCCAGGCCGTGGTCAAGGCCGGCTGCTGGTTCGCCGCCGAGCGCAGCGATCCGGCCGGATTCTCGCTGGTAGGCTGCACGGTGGCGCCGGGCTTCGAGTTCAGCGAGTTCGAGCTGGCCGACACCGGCAGCCTGCTGGCAACGCATCCACGGCACGCCACGCTGATCGCGCGGCTCGCGCCGGCTGCGCGGCGCTAGGTTTGCCATTCCGGGATTCCAGATACGAAATACGTGTCGGCGCCACGAAAAGCGAAGCCAGAAGCTTCTTGCGGCACAACGGCATAGCGAGCGCCAAACGTTGGACATCCGAGGACCAGTTTTTGCTTCGGCTTCGGCTTCGGCTGCTTAAATTC
>NZ_JFJV02000132.1:0-952 GCF_000611145.1 Cupriavidus sp. SK-3
TAACGCGCCGGAACTGATGGCCTTGTTGCCGACCGACCGCCGGATCACGCACCTGCCGTTTGCGCTGGAAGCGTTGGCCGTGCAAGCCGGGCCGGGCGCACTGCTGAAGAAGCCCGGTGCATCTTCCCAGCGCAAGCGGTTGATTGTGCTCGCGACCCTTGCGGTAGTGGGTGCGGTCGGCTGGAAGTACGGCAAGGCGGAGTACGACGCCTATCAGCGCCGCCTGCACCCGCCGCCACCGCAGAAGACGCCCGCGGAACGCTATGCCGAGGACCTGGCGCAGCGTGCGGCAATGCCGGTCGCGCCGGTGGCCACAGCGATGGCGGCGTGGTATCGCTGGTTTGCCGATGCGGTGCCGTTGCAGATCGGGGGCTGGACGCTCGCGACCATCGCCTGCAACGACGTTGCCACGCCGGAGACGACCTGCCTGTTGACCTATGAGATCCAGCAGGGCGCCAAGGGGCTGACCAACCAGACGTTTCTGGACGCGCTGCCGGACCACTTCGGTGCGCCGACCTTCCTGGCCGGCGACACCAAGGCCGCGGTGCCGGCCCAAGTGCCGGTGGGAGCCCGGACCCCTCTCGCGACAGTGCTAGAGAAGCTGCCGACGGCGATGGACCTGCGCGTTCACTTCGGCTCCCAGTTGCAGACCCTCTGGCCGGTCGCGGCCAAGGCCGAGCTCAAGGACGTCGCGATCTTTGGCACCGTCCCGCCTGAAGGCGCCGCCTCCCTGACGCATCCGGTTGTCTCCGGTGCCTGGGAAATCACTGGACCGCTGCGCAATCTGAGCGAGTTCAAGGGATTCGGTCCGCAGGTCGTGGTGAAGACCATCGAACTCGCCGTGAACCTGAACGCCGCTCCCGACCTCAAGCAATCGAAATTCATGTTGACGGTCAAGGGCGATGCCTTTGCCCGTAACTGAGAAGGAAGACTGAAATGCGTGCTTACCCGA
>NZ_JFJV02000133.1:0-5867 GCF_000611145.1 Cupriavidus sp. SK-3
GTACACCTTCACGGCTCGCTTCGCATCGCGTTGGGGTGTGGCCCGCCCCCTGGGGCGCTCCACACGGCTACACCGACCTTTGGTCGGGCGATATCGCCTTGTCTTCGCGCTTCTTGCCTCCCTTCTCCCGCTTGCGGGAGAGAGGGCGGGCGCTTGCGATGCCGTGGGGCGGTCCAGCGCCATCCGGATTTACTTCCTAGCTGACGATTCCCAGGTGCCAGGGCACGAACTCGTTGTCGCCCAGCCCCAGTGCTTCGCTCTTGGTCGGATGGCCCGAAGCGGCCTCCAGGATGTGTTCGAAGATCCGCTGCCCCATCTGCTCCACGCTGAGTTCGCCGTCCAGCACCAGCCCGCAGTTGATGTCCATATCGCTTTCCAGCCGGGTGTACATCGGCGTATTGCTCGCCAGCTTGATGGTGGGCGCGGGCTTGGAGCCGAACATGGAGCCGCGGCCGGTGGTGAAGCAGATCAGGTTGGCGCCGCTGGCAATCTGGCCGGTGGCGGCTACCGGATCGTAGCCGGGGGAGTCCATGAAGACGAAGCCTGCCTGCTCGATCGGCTCGGCGTATTCGTAGACGGCCTGCAGCGGCGTGGTGCCGCCTTTCATGGCGGATCCCAGCGATTTCTCGAAGATATTGGCCAGGCCGCCTTGCTGGTTGCCGTGGCCGACCACGCCGTTGAACTGGGCGTTCTGGCCGGCGGTGTAGCGTTCCCACCAGGCCAGGCGGTCCAGCAGTTTCTGGCCGACTTCGGGTGTTACGGCGCGGCGCGTGAGCATGTATTCGACGCCGTGGATCTCCGGGGTTTCCGACAGGATGGCGGTGCCGCCGTGGCGTACCAGGATATCCATCGCCGCGCCCAGCGCCGGGTTGGCGCTGATGCCGGAGAAGCCGTCCGAGCCGCCGCATTCCAGGCCGATCTTCAGGTGGCTGGCGCTTACCGGCTGGCGTACCGCGGCGTTGGCGCCGGGCAGCATGTCTTCGATGGCGCGGATGCCGGCCTGGATGGTGGCCGCCGTGCCGCCGGTGTCCTGCATGACCATGGTGCGTACGTGGCTGCCGGGCACCAGGCCTTGCGATTCCACCAGCCCCGCTACCTGGTTGCGCTCGCAGCCCAGGCCGACGATCAGTACGCCGGCCAGGTTGGGATGGCGGGCGTAGCCGGCCAGCGTGCGGCGCAACACGTCGAAGTGCTCGCTGGGCGAGGACATGCCGCAGCCGCTGGTCTGGGCGAAGGCGGCCACGCCATCCACATTGGGATAGGCCGCCATGCGCTCGGGCGTGAAGTGGTCGGCAATATGCCGGATCACCGTGGCCGAGCAGTTCACCGACGAGAGGATGCCGATGAAGTTGCGCGTACCGACACGGCCATCGGGCCGCACGAAGCCCATGAAGGTGGCGCGCTCGGCCTCGGGCACATAGTCCACCGGCCGTACGTCCTCGCAAAAGCCGGGGTCGCGGTAGAAATCCACCAGCGCGAGATTGTGCGAGTGGACGTGGTCGCCGGCCTCGATATCGCGCTCGGCCACGCCGATCACGGTGTCGAACTTGCGTACCTGCGTGCCCCTGGCAATGGCGCAGGCGGCGATCTTGTGCCCGGCGGGCACTTGCGCGCGCACGCGCAGGCCCAGCTCGGGGAGGTTCTGGCCGAGGCTCAGGGCGTCCCGTGCGATCAGGACGTTGTCGTTGGCGTGCAGGCGGATGAGGGCGGCGGCGTTCACGGGGCGGTCAACCTTGTTGCAGCAGCTCTTTGAGCTTGAGGCGCTGGATCAGTTGGGTTTCCTGGTCGTACACGGTGCTGATGTAGCGCTTGTATTCCGGACCGTCCAGGTACATGACAGGTGCGTCGATGCGGGCCGCGACCTGCTGGAACTCCTTGCTGGCCACGGCTAGCCGGAAGGCGTCGCGCAGCTTCTTTTCCACGGCGGGGTCCAGGCCGACCGGCGCGCCGATGCCGTTGGGGGCTTCCACCACCACCTTGTAGCCGAGTTCCTTGAGCGTGGGCGTGTCCTTGAAGCGCGGCGTGCGCTGGTCGCCCCAGGTTGCCAGCAGGCGCAGCTTGCCGGCTTCCACGTGGGGCGCCCACGAGCTGGAATCGGCCAGCAGGTCGACCTGTCCGGCCAGCACGTCCTGCAGCGCCTGCGCGCCGCCCTTGTAGGCGATGGCATTGAAGCGGATGCCGGCGGCCTGCGCGAATTCCTCCATGCCCACGTGGGTGGCGCCGCCGATGCCGGCGTGCGCGTAGGTTAGCTTGCCGGGGTGCGCCTTGGCTTCGGCCACTACGTCCTTGATCGACTTGAAGCGCGAGTTCGCCGGCACCGCGATGCCGAAGGTCTGGCCGGAAGTGCGGGCGAGGTAGGTGAGCTCGGTGCGGGGATCGAGTTGCAGCATGCCGAGTTGGGAGAAGCGCGTCACCGAGATCGGGATCTGGCCGATGGTGTAGCCGTCCGGCTTGGCGCGGGCCAGCGCCTTGGTGCCGATCATGCCCGAGGCGCCGGCGCGGTTTTCCACCACGATCGATTGCTTGAGTATGCCCGACGCCACCTGGCACAGCGCGCGCATCGACTGGTCGGCGGTGCCGCCGACAGGCCACGGACAGATAAAGGTGATGGGACGTTCCGGATACTCGCCAGCCCGTGCGAAGCCCGGCAGCAGCAGGCCTGCGGTACCGGCCGCGGCGGCCGCGGCCCCGCCGATGAGCAGGCGGCGTCGCCCGGGATTGATGCCGTGGGGTGCGGTCATATGTCGTCCTCTCAGGATGTCATTATTGGAGTCATGGGCCGGTGCCAATGTTCACCGGTCAGGCTGGATTGTGGCAAAGCGCTTCATAACAATCCAATCAATGATCGGAATGCCTTCATAACCTGAAGGTTAAGTAGAAGTTAAGTCGAAGTTGAGTAGAATCCCGCCATGTCCCAGATCGACCGCGCGCTGCGCTCCAATATCAAGCTACGCCACCTGCAACTGGTGGTGGCGCTGGACGAGTTCCGCCATCTCGGCCATACCGCCGACTTCCTCTCCGTGAGCCAGCCGGCCGTCTCCAAGATGCTCACCGAGGTGGAGAAGACGCTCGGCCTGACACTCTTTACGCGCTCCACGCGCGGCACGGAGCCGACGCCGGCGGGCGCTTCCCTGGTGCGCTTTGCCCGCTCGGTGCTGGCGCAATACGAGCGCACCCGCGACGAGATCGCCGCGGAGGCCAGCGGCGCGGCGGGGCGCACGCGGGTGGGGTCGATGGGCGCGGCCTTGCCGGTGTTGCTGGCGCAGGCTGTCAGCCTGCTCAAGCAGCGTTCCGCGCAAGCCACCGTGCTGGTCGAGGAGGGGGATTTGCCGCACCTGCTGCCCAAGCTGCGGATCAGCGAGCTGGACCTGATCATCGGCCGGCTGGAGCCCGGCTATGCCGCGCCGGACCTGGTCACCGAGCCGCTGTACAACGAGCCGATGGTGGCGGTGGTGCGCAGCGGCCACCCGCTGGCGCGCCAGCGCGCGCCCGCCTGGGCAGACCTCGCCGGCATGCCTTGCGTGATGCCGCCGCCGTGGGCGTCGCTGCGGGTCAAGCTGGAACAGGAGTTCTACCGCCACGGGCTGCAGCCGCCCACGGACCTGATCGAATCCTCCTCCTATCTGGCGATCTCGACCTTCGTCACCCAGCGCGACGCGGTGGGCTTCCTGGCCCGGTCGGTCGGGCAGCAGTTCGAGCAGGAGGGACGTTTCCACATCCTGCCCATGGACGTGCCGCTGGAACTGCCGCCCGTTGGCCTGATCACGCTGCGCGAGGGGCGGCTCACGCCCAGCAGCCTGCAACTGGTGGAGTGCCTGCGCGCGGCTGCCGGGCAACTGGCCGGACAGCAGAAGCCGGCGGGCAAGAGGGCGCGCGCGCCACGGCGGGCGGGCTAGGCCGCTGGCCGTGGGCTCCCCGGGCCATATCGGCGCCGTGCTCGTAATGGGTGACCCACCGTGGCCAGGCCGCACCGGCGAATGCCGTCACTCATCGTCAGGGTCATCTCCGAATCCCGAATCATGTGGAAGGGCGCCCGCGCAATATAGAGCATCCGAATGGCAGCCTCCGGAGCATTGCCGTCTGCTGACAAGCGCTGCGCGGCTCACCGCGGCTTGACGAACTTCAGCGTCATGCGGTCCGATTCACCGATGGCCAGGAAGCTCGCGCGATCGCGCTCGCCGCCACGCAATGTGGGCGGGAGCGACCACACGCCATCGGGGTGATCGTGGTTATCGCGCGGGTTGGCATTGATCTCGCTGCGGCCGGCAAGCGCGAAGCCCGCCGCGCGGGCGTGGTCGATCACGTAGTCCTCCGTGACATAGCCCGTCGCGATCATCTGTTCCAGCGAAGTGCCCGGCGTGGCCCGGTGTTCCTCCACACCCAGCACGCCGCCGGGTTTGAGCACGGCATAGAAGGCGCGCAGGCTGTCGTCCAGGTGTCCGTCCTTGATCCAGTTATGGATGTTGCGGAAGGTCAGCACCAGGTCCGCGCCGCCGGGCGGGGCGATATCGGTAAAGGCGCGCACCGGCAGCGTACCCAACGTGACCTTGCCGTAGCTGGCCGGGTCCTGCACCAGTTTCTTCTCATAGTTGGCCCGTGAGCGCTTGCCATCCTCGCTCGCATCCGGCGCGAGCACGTCGTAATGGGCGGCATAGAGCTTGCCGTGGTCGCGCAGCACCGGCGCGAGGATTTCCGTGTACCAGCCGCCGCCGGGCGCGATTTCGATCACGGTCTGGTCCGGCTGCAGGCCGAAGAACCGCAGCGTCTGCAGCGGATGGCGGTAGGCATCCCGGGCCTTGTTAGCGGCGCTGCGCTGCGCACCGGCAATGGCGGCGGCGAGCGCCTCGTCGCCGCCCGCAGGTGCGGCCGCGCCCGACGCTAATGCCAGGGCGCCGGCGGCTGCCAGCAGCACGGTCTGCCGCAGGAAATAGCGGCGGGGAGGGAAGGGAGTCATGGCGTTCCTTGCTGACGACGGCTTGTGCCGATCACTGGCCGAACCCGAATCTGGACGTAGCGGCAGCGGTTTGTCAAGCCGGCTCGCCGTCTCCGCATGCGCTGCCTGCCGTGGTGGACGAACTGTCTTTGGAAATGCGTTTTTATTCGTTCTCAATCTTCCTGCGCCATTTCATAGTTGTGGCGTGATGGCTATAGGCGGTTGCCGTCAACCACAAACCGTGCATCGGGGAAGGCCCGGCCGCATCGATCCCGGCGCGGACAACATGCTGCAAGGAGAGCGTTTCATGACAGTTGCATTGGAAGACAAGATCAAGCATCCCGTGCTGGAAGCCGCACGTGGCGTGGCACGTTCCTCTGGCCTGCCGTATGCCGGCCGCGTGACGCCGCAACAAGCGTGGACGCTGTTCAGCGCCGGCGACGCCGTGCTGGTCGATGTCCGCACCGCGGAAGAACGCAAGTTCGTCGGCTACGTACCCGACACCCTGCACGTCCCCTGGGCCACCGGCACCAGCCTCACCCGCAACCCACGCTTTGCGCGCGAACTGGAAGCCAAGACCGGCAAAGACACCGTCGTGCTGCTGCTGTGCCGCAGCGGCAACCGCTCAGCGCTCGCCGCGGAGGCCGCCACCAAAGCCGGTCAGGCCCACGTATTCAACGTGCTCGAAGGCTTCGAAGGCGAGATCGACGAACGGCAACGACGCGGCAAGAACGGCGGCTGGCGCTTTCATGATTTGCCGTGGATACAGGACTAAGCGCGGCAGGCAGACAAGCAATTCGGTGTAGCCGTGCGGAGCGCCCCCAAGGGCGCGCCACCCCGTTACGCGATGCGAAGCGAGCCGTGTAGGTGTACCACGCCGTATGGGGCGCCTCGGGATCCGGGGAAAAGAGCGGAAAAGAGGGACCCATGTTTG
>NZ_JFJV02000134.1:0-3923 GCF_000611145.1 Cupriavidus sp. SK-3
GTTGGGGGACTGCGTGACGTGGTCCGGAGGTGAGCGGGCTAGACAGCCCAACCCGGTAAGTCCGATACCTTGAAACTGATTGTATACTATCTACAGTTTTTGTGAAGACGGTATACAGCTCTTTCCGGAATAAAAAAACGAGGCCTTGGGATGCCTCGTTTTTCGTTGTGCGCGGTGTCGCTACCGCCAGAGGAACATGGCGCAAACGGTGGATACGCCCAGCCCGATCAGCACCGGCACCAGCAAGGCGCGCACCGCGTCGAGCACCGGCACGCGGGCAAAGCCGGCCACCGCGATCAGCGAGGACCAGGCGATCAGCGTGCCGCCGCCCGTCCACACGGCCCCCATCTGCCCGATTGCCGCCAGGGTGGCGGAATCGAAGCCCACCACCGGACCCAGCGCGCCGGCCAGCGTGCCGGTCAGCGGCAGGCCGGCGAAGCCGGAGCCGTCGATGCCGGTGATCATGCCCACCAGCAACACACCGAAGGCCACCAGCACGTGGTTGTCCGGGATCATGTGCTGGTACGCCTGGATCAGTTCGAACAGCAGGCTGGGCGCCTTGCCGGCGCCGACACCCAGGATCTGCGCCGCGGTCTCGCCGGCGCCGACGAAGAAGAAGCCGGCGATCGGCAACACCGAGCCCATCGCCTTGAAGGCGAAGACGAAGCCGTCCGTGATGTGCTCCGGGCATACGTCGAGCATCTTGCGGGGGCCTTCGGCGGCCAGCGTGGCCAGCATCATCAGCACCGCCGCGACCCCGCCGACCAGCGCGGCAGCATCGCCGCCCTTGAGTTCGGGCAGGCCGCTGCCCATCTTTGGCACCACCATCACCGCTACCACCGCCAGGAACGCGAGCGGTGTCACCACGGCAAAGCACTTCGACCACTTCACCCGGCGCAACGCCACCATGGCCAGGCTTCGCTCGATATTGGAATCGGTAGCCAACGGCTCGTCGTGCTCGGTGCCGCGCGCGATCTCGGCCTTGTCGAAGGTGCCGGACTGCTCGAAGCGCTCGTCGGCGCCGCTTGCGCGGGCTTGCCAGTTGGTCAGCAGGCTGCCGCTGGCCGGCACGATGTGCTTGCGCATCGACAGGTATGCCAGCGTCAGCGCGATGACGCCGGTAATGATCGACAGCGCCAGCGCACGGTCGGCCACCACCACCGCACTGACCGCCGCGCCGGCGGCTTTGGCGCTGATGCCCGGCGCCACGCCGATCACATAGTCCGACGACAACGCCATGCCCTGCCCGGCTATGGCAATGGCCATGGCACCGGCTAGCGGCGGCAGTCCGGCGGCGATCGCGGCCGGCAGCAGGATGGCGGAAACCAGAGGCACCGCCGGCGTGGGCCAGAAAAACAGCGAAATCACATAGGTAATGCCGGCCAGGATAAAGAAGGCGGAATGGCCGTTCTTCATCACCAGCCGGAACGGCTCAACCATCCGGATATCCGAGCGCAGCGTCTTCAGTGAATTGAGCAGCGCTGTCATGAAGGCGATGACCAGGAAGATGTTGAACAACTCCTTGGCCGCCACCAGGCTTGCCGAAAATATCCCACCCAGCGCAGAGACCGGGCTGCCGGTCAGCGCGAACACCACCAGGAACGTACCCAGAATCGACGGTACGACCACGTTGGCCCGCAGGATCATGGTCAGGACGATCACCGCCACGCCCAATAGGTAGATCCAGTGTGCCGCGCCAATCACCACTTCATGTTGCATGAATTCCCCTTGGATCTTTATCTGTAGAGACCATCGTGTCTGGAGCTATGGCTGCCCCATGAACGTATACTATATTCTTAACTTAGATCAAAACAAGCAGAATCTTCCTGGGGTAGGGAATCCCCCCAAACCAGTGCAAACCCTTATATTTCCGCGCCATAAGCGGGATTCCAGGCACCTTTTGGGAGCCGGATGTTGGTTGAGAACCCAGA
Source organism: Cupriavidus sp. SK-3 (assembly GCF_000611145.1). NCBI lineage: Bacteria > Pseudomonadati > Pseudomonadota > Betaproteobacteria > Burkholderiales > Burkholderiaceae > Cupriavidus > Cupriavidus sp. SK-3. The sequence goes on from NZ_JFJV02000134.1 coordinate 1,932, forward strand.
ATGGATGTCTTCCTGCCGCAAATTATGTAGACTGTATACCGCTAAATGCACGAGCAGCAGATTCCCACCGATCGATTACGCAGGCATCACACAAGACATACATGACGATTTCCACCCTCCTTCCCGCCGGCGTAACGGCCTGGCAATTTGGCATGATGGGCGCCCTGATCCTGGTGGGCGCCTGCCTGCAGGGCGTAGGCGGGATCGGCTTCTCCATGGTGTCGGCGCCGGTCGCGGTGCTGTTCTTCCCGCAACTGGCGCCCGGCCCCCTGCTCGCCATGGGTGGCCTCGTCTCCTTGCTTGGTGCACTACGCGAGTTCCGTGCCATTGCCTGGCGCACGGCGGGCAATGCCCTTCTGGGCCGCGCCGCGGGCACAGTGGTGGCAGTGGCTGCGATGACGCAATTGCCGGCGGAACTGCTGGCGCTGGTGTTCGCGCTGTCGATCCTGGCCGCGGTGGCGCTCAGCCTGCTGGGCTGGCGGGTGCAGGCTTCCGGGCTGAATATGGCCTTCGCCGGCGCGGCCTCCGGCTTCATGGGCACGGTCACCTCGGCTGGCGCCCCGCCCTTTGCCATCGTCATGCAGCACCTGCCGCCGCCGCAGTTGCGCGCCACCATTGGCTGCATCCTTTGCGCCGGTGCGGCCTTCTCGCTGGCCATGCTGTCCGCCGCCGGCCGCTTTGGGCTGAGTGACCTCTGGCTCAGCCTGAGCCTGTCGCCCATGCTGCTGGCCGGCTTTGCAGTCTCGAACCGCCTCAAGAACCGCTTCTCGGCCAAGGCCGTGCGCAAGCTGCTGCTGGCGCTGTGCACCGCCGGCGCGATCGGCGTGCTGGTCAAGCTTGCCCTGCCCGCCTGAAACCCCGCACCCGGAATCTCCCATCCGCTCCCGCTAATCCAGGAAACACACCATGTTGCATATCACCGACGAGATGATCGACCGCCACGTCAGCGCCGCCGACGCCCAGCAAGTGATGCTGGACGCCTTCCGCAGCTTTGGCGAAGGCAAGGCCGCCATGCAGGAGCGCATCCGCACCGAGGCGGGCGGCGTCAAGCTGTCCACGCTCGGGGCGGTGATTCCCGAGCAGCAGGTGGCGGGCGCCAAGGTCTACACCACCATCAAGGGGCAGTTTTCCTTTGTCATCCTGATTTTCTCGACAGAGGACGGCCGGCCGCTGGCCTCCTTCGATGCGGGCGCCATTACCCGGCTGCGCACCGCGGCCTGCTCGGTGCTGGCCGCCCGCCACCTGGCCCGGCCGGACGCCGAAGTGCTCGCGCTGTTCGGCGCCGGCACGCAAGGCGTGCAACATGCCCGCCAACTGTCCGCCACCCTGCCGCTCAAGCGCATCCTGCTGTCCGACCCGTATGCGGACGCCGCCACGCCCGAACGCCTGGCGCAGTGGTGCGGCATCCCCGTCGCCTTCGCTGAACCGGACCAGGCTGTGGCGCAAGCCGACATCGTGGTCACCGCGTCGCGCTCCACCACGCCGCTGTTCTCCGGCCAGGCGCTCAAACCCGGCGCCTTTGTCGCGGCGATCGGATCGAGCCTGCCGCACACCCGCGAACTGGACGATGTGGCGCTCGCGCGCGCCAGCAAGCTAGTGGTGGAATGGCGCCCGCAATCGATGCGCGAAGCCGGCGATATCGTGCTGGCCGACCCCGCCGCGCTGCCCGCCGACAAGATCGTCGAACTGGCCGATGTGGTTACCGGCCGCATACAGCCGCGCGGCAGCAACGCCGACATCCTGATCTACAAGTCGGTGGGGGTCGGTCTGGAAGACGTGGCGCTGGCGGGCTTCGCGTACCGGCAGATCGCCGCGGCGGGTGAAGCCAGAGCCGCGTAAGCGCAAGGACGGGTGCGCGAATGCGCGCCTTGGCAAGTTTGGCTCAAAATCTCTTTCACAAAACTGTAGATAGTATACAATATTCACAAAGGTTCAGGATACGGCTGATTTCTGATGCCCTGACCTCCGGACCACGTCACGCAGTCCCCCAAC
>NZ_JFJV02000135.1:0-24676 GCF_000611145.1 Cupriavidus sp. SK-3
TGAAACCGCCTTTGACTTTAAGCCTTTAAGCTTTTACGCCTTTGAAGCCTCTGAAGTTCAGCAGCCAAAGCCACCTCACTTCCCCACCCCCCCAATCGTCACCACCTTCCGCACCGGACTCGACAACACCAACGACGTAGTCACCGCCCCATGCACCGCCAACGCATCCACCACCCGCTCCAGCTCACTGGGATCAGCAATCGCACAACGCACAATAAAGCAATGCTCGCCGGTCACACGATCGGCACTCAGCACCTCCGGCATACTCTCAAAGAGCCTCACATACTTCTGGATATAAGCATGCGTGGTCTCGATATGGATGATTGCCTGCAGCCGCCCGCAAGTTCACCCTCGCCCCATATCCCTCGATCACCCCCGCGTCCTCCAGCTTGCGCACCCGCTCGCTCATGGCCGGCTGCGACAGCCCGATGCGCTTGCCGAGCGCCGCCAGGCTCTGGCGCGCGTCGGCCTGCAAGGCTTCGAGAATCAGTCGGTCTTTCTTGTCCAGCTCCATCCAGCGCTCCCCTGACGCCCGGCGCGCGCCGCCGATGACTCATCGGTGCGCCGCGCTGTTTTCCAATGCCTTCCCATGTCTCGCAATGGCATGCCGCGATTATGCTGGAACACGCCCGGCTCGATGCAGAGCCCCATTCCCTTCCGGAGGCAATATGCAACTCGTAGGCATGCTCGATTCCCCCTATGTGCGCCGCGTCGCCATCTCGCTGCGGCTGCTGGATTTGCCGTTCGAACACAAGCCGGTCTCGGTGTTCAGCACGTTCGCGGAATTCCACGCAATCAATCCCGTGGTGAAGGCGCCCACGCTGGTTTGCGACAACGGCGTGGTGCTGATGGAATCCGGCCTGATCCTCGACTACGCCGAAACGCTGGCCGGGCGCAGCCTGATGCCAGCGGATCCCGGCCGGCGCCAGCATGCGCTGCGCATGACCGGGCTGGCGCTGGCCGCCTGCGAAAAGACGGTGCAGATCGTCTACGAGCGGAACCTGCGGCCGGCGGAAAAGCAGCACGAACCGTGGATCGGGCGCGTGCAAGGCCAGTTGCTCGCGGCGTACTCGGCACTGGAAGCGGAGCTGGCGGGCGCAGCGCTTCCGCCGGACGAGCGCTTGCTCACGCAAGCCGACGTGACCACCGCCGTGGCGTGGAGCTTCACGCGGATGATGCTGCCGGAATCCGTCGATGCGCGCGCGTACCCGGCGCTCGCATCGTTCAGCGCCGCCGCGGAACGGCTGGCCGCGTTCAAGGACACGCCGCAGACGTGACCCCTTCCGCGCCGGCCAGCCGGCCGGTCAATCAGTGCGCCAACGCCTGCGCAAGCGCGCGCAACAAGCCGGCGCCGTCGCCCCGCCAGGCACTGCCATGCATGCAGGCCAGGGTCGTGGGTTCGAGCAGCGCCATGCGCTCAAGCATGGCGCCTGCGTTCGGCGTGTGTGAGAAATAATCCATGCCGCGCCGGAACGCTTCGCTGGGCCCCAGGATATCGGCGTCGGTGAGAGGGGGAAGGCCGGAACCGCCCTGGGTGAACAAGTCGCCGCAGAGCAGCGTGCCGGTGCGCTCTTCCATCAGGAACCCGCACTCCCAGGCATGCGGCAGATGCGGCGTCTCGAGCCAGCGCACGGTATGGCGGCCAAGCGCTACGGCTTGCCCGTCCGCCAGGCCCTGCGCGGGCCGGTCGGCCAGGTCGTTGATGGACACCATTGCCGCAATGCTGCCGCACAGCGGCGATGCCTGGGGCGCCGCGGCCAGCCAGTCATTGAGCGAGCCGCATTCGTCGGCCTCCACGTGCGAAAAGGAAATATGGCGCAGCCGGTCTGGCGCCATCACGCTGGCCAGGGCTTCGCGCACCAGCGGGAACATCTTGCGCGGCCCTGTGTGGAACAACAGCGGCTCGTCATCAAGGATCAGGTACTGGTTGAAAGAAAAGCCGCCGGGACCGCCGTCGATGGTGACCGGGGTATTGATCCGGTAGATCCCGTCTGCGATTTCATGGACATTGGTACCCGACAGGGCATTGGTGACAGTCATCGTTGTCTCCTGGAGATCGTCGGGGCGCGGGGCCCGGCCGTCGGTGCCGGCCTGCTTCATTCTAGGCATTGAAACACCGCTGGCACGCCTCCTTTTGCCTGCCGGGATGCACATCTGCTGCCGGCGCATTTTTCCGCGCACCGGCGCAAAATGGGAATGGCGGCGATCTCGCGAGCGGGTAATCGCGTATCCGCGCCAGCCTGGAAGACGGAAGTGCAGACGGAAGTGCATGATGAATGACGTCAGCGGGACAACCTCGGGCAACGCGGCTCCGGCCGGCTGCGGTGCCTGCGTGCGCTTGTTCCTGTGCGGCGACGTGATGACCGGCCGCGGCATCGACCAGATCCTGCCGCACCCGGGCAGGCCGCACCTGTACGAGCGCTGGGTACGTTCGGCAATCGGCTATGTCGAGCTGGCGGAGCGCGCGACAGGCCCGATGCAGCGGCCCGTTGACCATGCCTATCCCTGGGGCGACGCGCTCGCGGTGCTCGATCACTTCCAGCCGGATGCGCGCATCGTCAACCTGGAAACCGCGGTCACCACCTGCGAGGATGCGCAGCCGGGCAAGGGCATCCACTACCGCATGCACCCCGCCAATGTGCCGTGCCTTACCAGCGCGCGGCTGGATTGCTGCGTGCTCGCGAACAACCACGTGCTGGACTGGGGATGCGCCGGGCTCGACGAAACCCTGGCCGTCTTGCGCGGCGCCGGCTTGCTTACCGCCGGCGCCGGACGCGACGAAACGCAGGCCGCCGCGCCCGCTGTGATCCGGCTCGCGCGAGGCGGAAGGGTTCTCGTGTTTGCCTATGCCACCGCGACCAGCGGCGTGCCGGCGGACTGGGCCGCGGCAGCAGGCCGCGCCGGCGTAAGTTTCCTGCCGGACATCTCGGCGCGCGCCGCCGATCGGGTTGCCGGCCAGACAGCGGCGATACGGTGCGCGGGCGACATCCTGGTGGTGTCGCTGCATTGGGGTGGCAATTGGGGGCTCGATATTTCCCATCAGGAGCGGGCCTTCGCGCACCGGCTGATCGATGCTGGCGGCGCCGACATCGTGTACGGGCATTCGTCACATCATGTGAAAGGCATCGAGGTCTACCGCGAGCGCCTGGTTCTCTATGGCTGCGGAGACTTCCTCAACGACTACGAAGGCATCGGCGGCCACCAGACTTACCGGCCTGACCTGGCATTGATGTACTTCCCGCTAGTGGACGCCGCGACCGGCGCATTGCGCGCGCTGTCCGCCGTGCCGATGCAGATCCGTCATTTCCGCCTGCACCGCGCGCCGGAGGAGGGCGTGGCATGGCTGCACGCCGCGCTCGATCAGGAAGGCGGCAAGCAGGGCACGCATGTGATCCGCGCAGCGGACGATACGCTGGCGTTGCGCTGGAACGGCTAGCGCGCTACGCGCGAACGGCCTTGGCCATCTCGCTGGTCGCATGCCAGCCCAGCGCCACATACAAGGAGCGGCCCATCTCCGTGGCATGCAGGATGGCGAACTGGACCTCGCGCCTGGCGAATTCATCCTCGGCCAGCTGCATCAGCCTGCGCCCCAGCCCCTGTTTGCGGTATGTCTTGTCCACATACACGTTGAGCACGTAGCCGCGCTTGTCCTGGGTGGGATGGGACGGATGCGGCGGCCAGTCGATCGCCATCAGGCCGATGCCGGCCACGGGCTGGCCCTGATCCTCCAGCACGAATCCAAAATAGCTGCCATCGCGCAGGCGCGGCTCCAGCCACGGCCGGAACTGCCGGGTCATGGTCTGGAGAATGTCATTGTCGCGGCCGGCCTCGCGGAACATTTCCTCGCGATGGCGGCAGACCAGTTCGACATCGTCGACACCAAGCGGGCGGACTTCCATGGACGGCTTCCTTCGGGTAGCGGGTTGGAGAGAAGTGCGCGCGGCAAGATATTGTCCAGGCCGCGCCAGCGCTATCCTAACGCACGCTCCGCGATTCGAAAATTCTCCGCACCGGCAGCGTGAACGCTCGCTGCGACCGGCATGCATCATGGCTCGCCATGGATCCGGATTTGCACTGGCGACGCGCCAGAGTGGATTCGGGTCACCACGAAGAAAAAAAGCGAAGCACCAAAGGCGCTTCGCTTTGAGGCCATCCGGCAAGCACGCGCCGGATGGCAGGACGAAAGCTGTCCGTCTTACTGCGTCGTCACTGCTGGCTTGATGCCGTCTGCCGAAGCCACCGGACCGGTCTCGCTCAGGCCGCCGCCAAGCGAGCGGTACAGGTCGATGGCGTTGTTCAGGCGCAGTTGCCGCGCCTGGATCAGGTTCTGCTCGGCGGTGAACAGCTGGCGCTGCGCGTCGAGCTGGTCGAGCTGGCTGGAAATGCCGCTGCGGAAACGCTGCGTCGACAACTCGAAGCGCGCCGCCTCGGCGTCGCGCACCTGCGCCTGGCTTGTGACCTGATCTTCCAGCGTGCCGCGCGCCACCAGTGCATCCGCCACTTCCGCGAAGGCCGTCTGGATGGTCTTCTCGTAGTTGGCGATCTGGATGTTCTTGCGGGCCTTGGTCAGGTCCAGGTTGGACAGGTTGCGGCCGTAATCGAAGATCGGCAGCACCAGTTGCGGCGCGAACGACCACGCACCGGTGCCGGCATCGAACAGGTTCGAGAAGACCGGGCTGATCGCGCCAGCATTGGCAGTCAACGTGATGCGCGGGAAGAAGGCCGCGCGCGCCGCGCCGATATTGGCGTTGGCGGAGAGCAACTGCTGCTCGGCCTGGCGGATATCGGGACGCTGCTCGAGCAGGTCCGACGGCAGCCCTGCCGGGATGTCGCTGATGATGCGTTCGTCCGACAGGCGCATCGCTTCGGGCAGGTTCCCGATGGTGCCCAGCGGCTTGCCCACCAGCACTTCGAGCGCGTTCTGCGCCTGCGCGCGCTGGCGTGCCAGCTGCGCCGCGGAGACCCGGGCCTGCGCCACCAGCGATTCGTTGTCGCGCAGGTCCAGCGCCGAGGTGGCGCCTGCTTCGAAGCGCTGCTTGGCCAGGTTCAGCGTGTACTCGCGTGTCTTCAGCGTGTTCTGCGCCAGTTCATACTGCTCGGCGAAGGAGCGCTCGGACAGGTAGGCCTTGGCAACTTCCGAGACCAGCGAGATCTGCGCGGAACGATGCGCCTCTTCGGTAGCGAAGTACTGCGACAGCGCGGCGTTGGTAAGGCTGCGCACGCGGCCAAAGAAGTCGAGCTCGTACGAGGCGATCGACCCGCCCGCCTGGTAGTAGTCGACGATATAGGAATTGCCCGTGGCCGACTGCGCACGCGCGAACCCCTGGCGCGTCCAGCCGGCCGTAGCGTTGAGCGTCGGCAGCAGGTCCGAGCGCTGCACCTGGTACAGCGCGCGCGCTTCCTCGATGCGCAGCGCGGCGGTACGCAGGTCGCGGTTGTTTTCCAGCGAGGTGGCGATCAGCGTTTGCAGGCGCGGATCGCGGAAGAACTCGCGCCAGCCGATCTCGCTCGCATGGCGGCTTTCGCCGGTCTTCACCTCGGCGGCCGCGTACCCTTCCGGCGCGTCCGGATAGTGCGTGGCCACCGGCGGGGCCGGGCGCTCATAAACGGGTGCCAGTGTGCAACCCGAGAGGACGCCCGCCACCAGCAACAGCGTGGTCAGTGTCTTTGTCATTGTCAGATTCCCTCTTTGGGTTCGAGCCGCTGCTGGTCCAGCATATGCTCGCGCTTGCTGCCCTTGAAACGGCTGCGGATCACCACGAAGAACACCGGCACCAGGAAAATCGCCAGCACCGTGGCGGTGATCATGCCGCCGATCACGCTGGTACCGATGGCGCGCTGGCCACCCGAGCCCGCGCCGGTGGCGATCGCCAGCGGCAGCACGCCCAGGATAAAGGCCATCGAAGTCATCAGGATCGGGCGGAACCGCAAGTGCACGGCTTCGAGCGTGGCGTCGATGACGCTGCGGCCCTGCGCCTGCAGATCCTTGGCGAATTCCACGATCAGGATGGCGTTCTTCGCCGACAAGCCGATGGTCGCGATCAGCCCCACCTTGAAGTACACGTCGTTGGGCATGCCGCGCAGGGTCACGCCCAGCAGCGCGCCGAGCACGCCCAGCGGCACCACCAGCAGCACCGCGACCGGGATCGACCAGCTCTCATAGAGCGCGGCCAGGCACAGGAACACAATGATCAGCGACAGCGTGTACAGCATCGGTTCCTGCGAACCGGCCAGGCGTTCCTCATAGGACTGGCCGGACCACTCGAAGCCGAAGCCCGGCGGCAGCTTGGCGAAGTTCTCTTCCATGATTTTCATGGCTTCGCCGGTACTGCGCCCCGGTGCGGCCTGGCCAGCGATCTTCACTGCCGGCAGGCCGTTGTAACGCTCCAGGCGCGGCGAGCCCATGATCCACTTGGAAGTGGCAAAGGCGGCGAACGCAACCATGTCGCCATTCTTGTTCTTCACGCGCAGCTTGGTCAGGTCGTCGGGCAGCTTGCGGTCGCTGCCTTCGGCCTGGGCAATCACCTTGCGTACACGGCCTTCGTAGATGAAGTCGTTCACGTAGGCGGAGCCGAACGCGATGGCCAGCGTCGAGTTGATGTTGGCAACCGAAACGCCCAGCGTGCGCGCCTTCTCGCGGTCGATGTCGATCTGCAGCTGCGGCGCGTCTTCCTGGCCTTCGGGGCGTACGCCCACCAGCGCAGGATTCTTCGCGGCCATGCCGAGCATCATGTTGCGTGCTTCCATCAGCTTGGTGTGACCCTGGCCGGTGCGGTCCTGCAGGCGGAAGTCAAAGCCCGAGGAGTTACCGAGCTCGGAAATCGCCGGCGGGTTCAGCGGGAAGATGATGGCGTCCTTGATGAAGGACAGCGCACCGAACGCCCGGCCAACCAATGCCTGCGCGGTCTCGTTGGCACCCGAGCGCTCCTTCCAGTCCTTCAGGCGCACGAACGCGATACCGCCGTTCTGGCCGCGGCCGAAGAAGGAGAAGCCAGCCACGGTGATCATCTGGTCCACCACCTTGGATTCCTTCTGCAGGTAGTAGTCCTCGATCTGCTTGAGCACGCCGATGGTGCGCTCCTGCGTGGCACCGTTGGGCAGCTGCACCACCGTGATCATGTAGCCCTGGTCTTCCTCGGGGAGGAAGGACGAAGGCAGGCGCTTGAACAGCACCACCATGCCGACGACGATGAGGGCGTAGATGATCAGGTAGCGGCCGCCACGCTTCAGGATGCGTGCCACCGTGCCCTGGTAGCCAGTGGCGGCGCGCGCGAAGGTGCGGTTGAACCAGCCGAAGAAACCCTTCTTCTCGTGATGATGCCCGGCCTCGACCGGCTTGAGCAGCGTCGCGCACAGCGCCGGGGTGAGCGTCAGCGCCAGCAGCGCCGAGAACGCGATCGACGAGATCAGCGACAGCGAGAACTGGCGATAGATGTTACCCACCGAACCCGAGAAGAACGCCATCGGGATGAACACGGCGGTCAGCACCAGCGTGATGCCGACGATGGCGCCGGTGATCTGGCCCATGGCCTTGCGCGTGGCGTCACGTGGCGAGAGTCCTTCCTCGCTCATGATCCGCTCGACGTTTTCCACCACCACGATGGCATCGTCCACCAGGATACCGATCGCCAGCACCATGCCGAACATCGTCAGCACGTTGATGGAGAAGCCGAATGCCAGCAGCATGCCCGTGGTGCCCAGCAGGGCCACCGGCACCACCACCGTGGGGATGATGGTGGCGCGCATGTTCTGCAGGAACAGGTACATCACCAGGAACACCAGCACCACGGCTTCGACCAGGGTCTTGATCACTTCCTCGATCGAGATCTTGACGAAGGCCGAGGTGTCGTAAGGCACCGAGTACTGGTAGTCGGCAGGGAAGAACTTGGACAGTTCTTCCATCTTGGCGCGCACCGCGGTGGCGGTGGCCAGCGCGTTGCCGCTCGGGGCCAGCTTGATGGCGATGGCCGCCGACGGCTTGCCGTTGGTACGGGCCAGCGTGGAGTAGTCGGCACCGCCGAGCTCGACGCGGCCGACGTCCTTGACGCGCACCGAGGAGCCGTCCGGGTTCGTGCGCAACAGGATGTTGGCGAACTGCTCCGGCGTGCTGAGACGGCTTTCCGTGGTGACAGTGGCGTTGAGCTCCGTACCCTGGGGCGACGGCGTGCCGCCAAGCTCACCCACGGCGACCTGCACGTTCTGCTCCGAGATGGCAGCGGTCACGTCTTGCGGCGTAAGGTTGTAGCCGGTCAGCTTGGCCGGGTCCACCCAGATGCGCATGGCGTACTCGGTACCGAACAGGTCGGCCTGGCCGACGCCCGGCACGCGGCGGATCGAATCGATCAGGCTGGCCGAGACGTAGTTACCCAGCTGGATCGCATCGGCCTGCCCGGACTTGGACGAGACCGTCAGGAACATCATGTAGTTGTTCCCGGCCTTGTCCACGCGCACGCCCTGCTGGCGCACCTCCGCCGGCAGGCGCGCTTCCACGCGCTTGAGGCGGTTCTGCACTTCGACCGAGTTCAGGTCGATGTTGGAGCCCGGCTGGAAGGCGATCGTGATCGTCGACAGGCCGGTGGCTTCGCTGGTGGAGTTGTAGTAAAGCAACCCGGGAATGCCGTTGAGCTCTTGCTCGATCACCGAAGTGACCGAGTCTTCAAGCGTCTTGGCGGATGCGCCCGGATAGGTCGCCGTCACCGAGATCGTCGGCGGCGCGATGTTGGGGTACTGGGCAATCGGCAGTTGCACGACCGACAGCAGGCCCCCCAGCACGATGATCAGCGCGAGCACCCACGCGAACACCGGCCGGTCAATAAAAAACTTGGCCATAAAACTGGCTCCCTTCGTTTTGCGCTGTGATTAGCCCTGCTTGGCGTCGGTCTTGTCAGCGGTCACCGCGGCAGGAGCCGAAGCGCCGCCGGCGGCAGGCTGCGCGGCAGGCGCCGAAGCGGCGGCGGTCTTCGAGACAAACGGCACCGCCCTGGCGGGCGCGCCGACCTTGACCTTCTGCAAGCCCTCGACGATCACCTTCTCGCCACCCTTGAGGCCTTCGGTGACGATCCAGTTCTCGCCGATCGCCTGGGGTGCCTTGACCGGCACCGAAGCCACGTTGCCGTCGCCGCCGACCACCAGCACCGATGCGCCCTGGCCGGTGCGGATCAGTGCGCGCTGCGGCACGGTCAGCGCGTTCTCGTCCACGCCCTGCTCGATCTTGACGCGCACGAAGGTGCCCGACAGCAGTTCCCGCTTGGGATTGGAGAATTGCGCGCGCAGCGTGATGGCGCCGGTGGTCGGGTCGACCGTCATGTCCGAGAACAGCAGCTTGCCGGTTTGCGCGTACTCGCGGCCATCCTCGATAAACAGATGGACGCGCGCGCCGCCGTCGACGCCCTTGACCTGGCCGCTCTCGATGGAACGGCGCAGCTTCATCACTTCGCTGGCGGGCTGGGTGAAGGTGACCCAGATCGGGTCCACTTGCTCGACCGTGGTCAGCTTGGTGGCTTCGCCGCTGCCTACCAGCGCGCCTTCCGTCACCAGCGCACGGCCCACGCGGCCACTGATGGGCGCGGTCACGGCCGTGTAGCCGAGATTGATCTGGGCGGTGGAGACGGCGGCCTTGGCCGAGGCGATGTCGGCGGTGGCCTGGCCGGCGGCGGCCACGGCTTCGTCATATTCCTGCTTGCTCACCGCATTGACGGCGACCAGTGGTTTGTAGCGCTCGGCCTTCTGGCGCGCCGCCACGGCATTGGCCTCGGCACGGGCAAGGCTGGCCTTGGCCGATTCGAGTTGGGCCTGGTAGGGCGCAGGGTCGATCTTGAACAGCAGCTGGCCAGCCTTCACCTCGCCGCCTTCGCTATAGTTGCGGGACAGCACGATACCTGCGACCCGCGCCCGCACTTCGGCGGTACGCACGCCTTCCAGGCGGCCAGGCAGTTCGTTGATGACGGAAACGGTGGTGGGCGTGACGGTGACGACACCCACTTCCGGCGGCGGCATGGCGCCGCCCTGCGGCTTCTTGTCGCCACAGGCGGAGAGCGCGAGCGCCGACAAAACAGCGGCGGCAACGCAAGTGATACGTTGGGACTTCCTCATCGATAACCCCATGATGGCAATTTGAGATCGGCCGCATGAGTTCCCGGTGTCGTGTCCGGATACGGCGCGGCCCGCCGTCCTGCAAAGCGCCGGAAAGCGGGCAAAAAGTTTGATGCTAGCCACAATTGGCAACGCTGGCGTGACGCTTGCGACGAACGGTTGCAAATTAGTAACGACATGCCGACATGGCACCGCGAAATGAAGGAGGGCGCTGCGGTGCCGCTCGTCCGATGGACTGGCCGAAAGTCAGGCGAACGCGTATTATATATACATTCAAGCATGTATGTAAGCACTTGTTGCAATGCGGCGATAACCACCCCGCACTCCGGTCCTCACGTACCGGCATGGCGCGCACAGTGCACAGGCGGACCCCACCCCTGCATTCAGGGAGACAGAACCAGACCGGTCCTTCGTGGCCGGCATCAGAGAACATCATGGTCAGACGCACCAAGGAAGAGGCGCTTGAAACACGCCATCGCATTCTCGACGCGGCCGAGGCGGTCTTTCACGCCCGCGGCGTTGCCCGTCCCTCGCTAGCCGATATCGCCGAGGCGGCCGGCGTGACGCGCGGCGCCATCTACTGGCATTTCAAGAACAAGAGCGACGTTTTCGCCGCCATGTCCGACCGCGTCCACCTGCCGCTCGAAGCACTGTGCGAACCGGAACGCATCGCGAGCCAGGAAGACCCGCTGGGCAGCATCCGCGACATCTGCGCCTTTGTGCTGCGCCAGACCGTGGAAAACCCGCAATGGCGGCGCGTGTTCGAGATCGTGTTCCACAAGTGCGAAATGGTGGAGGACAACGGCGCCATCTTCGAGCGGCAGCGCCAGTCGCACCAGGAAGGCACGGTGAAGATGCGGGAGCATCTGCGCATGGCCGTGGAGCGCGGGCAGTTGCCGGCCGACCTGGACCTGGACCTGGCCGTCAATGTGTTCCACGCCTCCATCGGCGGCATGCTGTCGCACTGGCTGTTCGCGCCCGATGATTTCGATCTGGAGGCCAATGCCGAGCGGGTGTCGGACGCCTTCATCGACACCCTCAGGCTATCGCCGGCCCTGCGCATAGGCTATGTGCCGCGCCCCGTCCCGGAACTCCAGGCGGAAGTGGACTCGATGTGCCAGGAGGCACAGAAAGCGCAAACCGCCCTGACCGCGCAGAAGCTGGCCGGGAAATCGTAAGCGGCCATCGCAATCGGCCATCGCAAGCGGCCGCTCAGCCGCGCACGGCGTCGCGCCAGCGCGCCAGGAAGGTCCGTTTGCGCAGCGTATCCTGCGCCGCCAGCAGGCCGGGGCCCACGCTGATCGGCTTGAGCGCGTAGCCCAGCCGCTCGGCCAGCGCCGCGGCGGTGTGCTCGCTGTCGGTATCGGTACGGATCGTGTAGAGCTGCGAGGCAGTCTGCCCGAGCAGGGTCTGGCCAGCGCGCGAGAGCAGGAAATCCAGCCATAGCCGCGCCGCGTTGGGATGCGGCGCGCGGCGCGCGATAAACGCCACGCGCGACATGACCAGCGTGTAGTCGCGCGGGGCAATCACATCGATTTCGGCGCCGCGCTCCATCAGCGAGAGCGCGTAGGAGCCGAGCAGGTTGTAACCCATCACGAATTCACCGGTGGCGATGCGCTCGATCATGCTCGCGGTCGATGCCGACAACTGCACGCCGCAGCGGCCCAGGGCCTGGGCCAGATACCAGAACTCGTCGCCCATGCGTGCGTCCTGCTGCGCCAGCAGATAACCCACGCCTGACTTCTCCACATCGTAGGTCACTACCCGCTGGCGCCAGCGCGGCGTGTTCTCCTGCAGCAGGCGCGCCAGGCCGGTGCGGCTTTTCGGCACTTGCATGCCGGCGAAATGGCGGCGGTTGTAGACGATCACGGCGGGCTCGAAGGTGGTGCCCCAGGCTTCGTCGCGCCATGCCGCCCAGGCCGGCAGGCCGGCGCGCTCCGGCGAGGCGTAGCGCAAGGCATGGCCATCGTTGACCAGCTTGATCTGCAGGTCCATCGCCGTGCTCCACAGCACGTCGGCATAGTCCGGCCCGGCCGCCTGCCCCGCGCCCAGGCGCGCGCTCTCCGTCAGGAAACGATCGTTCAGCTCCAGCGTATTCAGATCCTGGTAGCGCACCTTGAGGCCGGGGTAACGCGCCTCGAACGCTGCCACCAGCGGCCGCGCGATCTCCACGTCGGTGGAAGCATGCACATTGACCATGCCCTCCTGCAGCGCCCGCGCAATGATCTCGCCATAGCCCGCCGGGTAGCCGGCCGGCACCGGCGGGCCGGCCTGGGCGCGCGCGCCGCCGCTTAGCCCGGCACCCAGCGCGGCGGCGCTGGCCAGCACGCGGCGCCGCTTCCAGCTTGCCGGCATGCCGGCGACAGCGGACGCCGCCGGGAGCGAAGGCAAAGCCGGCGGCTGTACGGGCGGCTGGGACAGGTGAGGGGACAGGCAGGGGGACAGGAAAGGGGGCAGCTTGCGCAAGGCAGGAACCATCGGTGCTGACATCGGTGGCTGGAAAGGGCCATGGCACGCTCGCCGCGCGCGGCCCGGGGCGGAGGTATTATAGGCGCCCGCGGCGTGTCCCCGCGGCGGGCGCGGCGTTGCCAGGCTTGGCAGCGCCGCGAAACGCATTTCTTGAAACGGACGCTTATCGAGCAGGGGAGGACCGCCGTGCGCTTGTTGCTGGTGGAAGACGAGATTGAACTGGCGCGCTGGGTGGCGCGCGCACTCGAGCAAGGCGGCTTCGTGATCGAGCACGTGGCCGACGGCCTGCAGGCCGAGGCGCGCCTGATGGCCGAGGAATACGATGTGGTGGTGCTGGACCTGCGCCTGCCCGGCAAGGACGGCCTGGCCGTGCTCAAGTCCATGCGCGGGCGCGACGACCGCACGCCGGTGCTGATCCTGACCGCGCAGGACACGCTCGACGAGCGCGTGCGCGGCCTCAACCTCGGCGCCGACGACTACCTGCCCAAGCCCTTCGCCATTGCCGAACTCGAAGCCCGCATCCTGGCGCTGATCCGGCGCAGCCGGGGGCGTGCCCACCCGCGCCTGCAATGCGGCACGCTGGTATTCGACGGCGAGACCCGCAGCTTCACGCTGGCTGGCGCGCCGCTGGCGCTGACGCCGCGCGAGTCGACCCTGCTGGGCGCGCTGCTGGCAAAGAGCGGCCAGCCGCTCACCAAGGCGCAACTGCTCGACAAGGTGTTCTCGCTCGACGCCGACGTCAGCCCGGACGCCATCGAAGTGCTGGTCTACCGGCTGCGCAAGAAGCTCTCCGGCCACGGCGTGACCATCGTCACGCTGCGCGGCTTCGGCTACCTGCTGGAACCGGAAGGTCAGCCCTGATGCTGCGCCGCCTGCCACGGCACTGGCTGCGGCGCTGGCTGCAGGGCAGCCTGCGCCGCCAGTTGCTGTTGCTGCTGGTGCCCGCGCTGGCGGCAATGATGGCGCTCGACACCTGGCTGACCTACGGCACGCTGCGCGACGCCGCCAACGCCGCCTACGACCGCTCGCTGTACGGCTCGGTGCGCGCCATCGACAACGCCATCGGCATGGCCGGCGAAAGCGTGCAGATCGCGCTGCCGGACGCCGCCATGGAGATGTTCGAGACCGCGGCGCAGACCCATGTCTTCTACCGCGTTTCGCTGGAGCGCAACGGCCAGATCGAAACCGTCACCGGCTATGACGACCTGCCGCTGCCCAAGGGGGAGGTCGCCAGCAACCAGCCGCGTTTCTACGACGCCGACTATCGCGGCGACCCGGTGCGCATTGCCGTGCTTGCGCATCCGGTGTACCGGCCCAACGCGCATATGCGCGTCATCGTGCAGGTGGCGGAAACCGCCGAGCCGCGCTTCGAACTCATCGCCACCGTGTGGCGCGGCGCGCTGGCGCGCGGCGTGCTCCTGATCCTGGTCAGCGCCGGCATCCTGGTGGCCGGCATCACCTATGTGCTGCGCCCGCTGGCCCGCGTGCGCGACGATGTGCAGGCGCGTTCCGCCGGCGACCTGACGCCGCTGGCCTTCGACCACGTGCCGATGGAAGTCCGCCCCCTGGTGGACGCCGTCAACCTGCATGTCTCGCGCTCCGACGCGATGACGCAGGCCCAGGCGCAGTTCATTGCCGACGCGGCCCACCAGTTGCGCACGCCGCTGGCCATCCTCAAGACGCAAGCCGAGTTCGCGCAGCGCCAGCTCTGCGCCAGCGCGGATCCCGCGCAAGCGCGGGATGCCGCCGGGGAGGCGGTAGGCGGCATCGTCACGCAGCTGGAGCAGGCCGCGCGCCTGACCAACCAGCTGCTGGCGCTGGCGCGGGTACGGCAACACCCGGGGAGCGACACACCTGGCGACGCCGAGCCGCCGGACCTGATCGATGCCGTGGCCGTGGCAGAGCAGGTGGCGCTGGACTACTTGCCGCTGGCGCGCGGCAAGCAGCAGGACTTTGGCTGGGAGCGGCCGCAGGGGCTGGTGCTGCCGGTACGGGCCGACGCCGCGCTGCTGCGCGAGGCTTTCGCCAATCTTGTCCACAACGCGATCCAGTATTCGCCGCGCGGCAGCCGGATCACGCTTTCCGCCGCGCGTTTCGCGGATAGCGCCTGCCTGGTGGTGGAGGACGATGGGCCGGGCATTCCCGCCGAGGAGCGCGAAAAGGTATTTGCGCGGTTCTACCGGCGGGTCGGGAATGTCGAGCCGGGCTCCGGCCTGGGACTGGCGATTTCCCGCGAGATGGCCGCGCGGTTCGGGGGGACGGTGGAGCTGGGAGTTGCGGTGCAGGGCAAAGGGGTTCGGGCGGTGCTGGCGCTGCCGATCGGGGAGTGAGACGGCGCCAGAAAGACCAAAAAGTCCAAAAAAACCAAATGTCCATACATCCACCCCCACGTAAACCCCACCCCATTCCCTGACAAATTGACAGCCTTTTGACAGTTTCCACCCCCTAGAATCGCGCCATGGCCGCCGTATCGGCCAGACCATGTCAGAAAACCAAAGAACAAGTCCGGCATGCAAGCGCTGCCGGGGACAGGAGACAACGCCAAGCCGGCCGCTCAACGCAGGCAGCGCCGGCGCACCGCACGACTCTCCCGCCCCCCGACAGCCAGCTTCACCGCCAGCCGGACACCTCCGGGTCGGTCCTCGCCAGCATCACCGGCAACCGTTCACCGGCAATCCTCTGAAAAAGAACAGGAGACCGTAATGCGTCGTTCGATTCATCGCTTTGCCCACGTCGTCATGGCTTCGGCCGCGATCACCGCCAGCGTGGCTGCCGCGCCCGCGTTCGCGCTCGACAGCGTGAAGTTCATGATCGGCGCCAACCCGGGCGGCGGCTTCGACCAGACCGGCCGCTCGCTGGGCGCGGCGCTGGTTGCCGCCGGCGTGGCCAAGACGGCCTCCTACGACAACAAGGGCGGCGCGGGCGGCACCATCGGCCTGACGCAGTTCGTCAATACCGACAAGGGCAACCCGAACGCGATGATCGTCACCGGCGCGGTGATGGTGGGCGCGATCGAAACCAACAAGCCGCCGGTCACGCTGAAGAACGCAACCCCGATCGCTCGCCTGTTCGCCGACACCATGGTGATCACGGTGCCGGCCAGCTCGCCGCTGAAGTCCATCAAGGACCTCACCACGCAACTCAAGGCCAACCCGGGCAGCGTCAGCTGGGGCGGCGGCTCCAAGGGTTCGATCGACCACATCCTGGCGGGCCTGGTGGCCAAGGAAAGCGGCGTGGACCCGAAGAAGATCAACTACGTGCCGTTCCAGGGCGGCGGCGAAGCCTCGGCCTCGATCCTGGGCGGCCACGTGACGGTGGGCATTGCCGGCGTGTCCGAGTTCCTGCCCTTTATCAAGAGCGGCAAGATGCGCGCGCTGGCAGTGACCTCCAAGGAACGCACCGCCGATATCCCGACCCTGAAAGAGCAGGGCATCAACGTGGAGATCTACAACTGGCGCGGCGTGTATGGCGCGCCCGGCATCACCGCCGAGCAACGCAAGGCGCTGGTGGATGCGGTGGTGAAGGCGACCGAGACGCCGCTGTGGAAGGAAACCCTGACCAAGAACGACTGGACCCCGTTCCTGCTGACCGGCGACGAGTTCGGCAAGTTCGTGGACAGCGAGTCGGCCCGCCTGGGCAGCACGCTGCGTGAACTGGGCGTGGCGAAGTAAGCAGCCCGGTCTTACCGCTTCATTGCTTCATTGCTTCACTGTTCGAACGTTTTACCTGTCGGCCCTGCCTGCGGCGCACCATAACGCCCGGTGCGCATGCAGCTGGCGGGGGTCCGGTGTCCACCTGCGATACCCAAAAACCAAACTACAAATCGCCGGGCCCCCGCCTTAAGCGGGGACGACAAACCGCGGCAAGCCAAGGGTCGGCCAACACGACCGCAGGCGCCGCATGAAGGAGCCACTTCACATCATGAAACCCTCGCACCTGGCGATCGGCATAGCCGTATTGCTACTCTCCGTTTTCTATTTCGTCGGCCTGTCGGGCATCTCCGGCGACGAAGGCTATGCCGGCCTGTCGCCGCGCTTCATGCCGACGCTGGTCGCCATCGGCCTGGCCGTGTGCGGCGCGGCGCTGACCTGGCAGGGCATTCGCGGCGGCTTTCGCAATATGCCCGAGGAAGACGCCGAGCTGCCCTCCGCACCGCATAACTTCCGTGGCTTCCTGTGGGTGGCTGCCGGGCTGGTGGCCAATATGGCGCTGATCGGCACGCTCGGATTCGTGCTGGCGTCGACCCTGCTGATGATCTGCGTGGCACGCGGCTACGGCAGCAAGCGCTTCCTGCGCGATGGCCTGATTGGCCTGTGCATTACGTTGCCGATGTGGGCACTGTTTGAATTCCTGCTCGGCATCAATTTGCCGCTGCTGCCCGTCGCCGGGTTCTGACCGGAGCTGATCCATGGATACTCTCAACCTGCTGATGCATGGCTTTGCCATCGCCATCACGCCAATCAACCTGATGTGGGCCCTGGTCGGCTGCTTCCTGGGCACCGCCATCGGCGTGCTGCCGGGCATCGGCCCGGCACTGACCGTGGCGATGCTGCTGCCGCTGACCGCCAAGGTGGAACCCACCGCGGCGCTGATCATGTTCGCCGGCATCTACTACGGCGCCATGTACGGCGGCTCCACCACCTCCATCCTGATGAACACGCCGGGCGAGTCGTCGACCATGGTCACGGCGATGGAAGGCAACCTGATGGCCAAGAGCGGCCGCGCCGGCCCGGCGCTGGCCACCGCGGCCATCGGCTCGTTCGTGGCGGGCACGATCGGCACGGTGCTGCTGTCGATGTTCGCGCCGGTGGCGGCCGACGTGGCGCTGCAGTTCGGTCCCGGCGAGTACTTCATGATCATGCTGCTGGCCTTCACCACGGTGTCGGCGGTGCTGGGTTCGTCCTTGCTGCGCGGCATGACCAGCCTGTTCCTTGGCCTGGGCATCGGCCTGATCGGCATGGATTCGCTGTCGGGCCAGACCCGTTACTCGATGAACGTGCAGGAACTGTACGACGGCATCGATATCGTGGTGGTCGCGGTGGGCCTGTTCGCGGTGGGCGAGGCGCTGTTCAATGCCTTCTTCCCGCAGCCGGACGGCAGCTTCAACAGGCTCAGCTCGATCATGATGACCAGGTCGGACTGGAAGCGCTCGGTGCCGGCATGGATCCGCGGCACCATCATCGGCTTCCCGTTCGGCCTGATCCCGGCTGGCGGCGCTGAGATCCCGACCTTCCTGTCGTACGCCACCGAGAAAAAGCTGTCCAAGCACAAGGGCGAGTTCGGCACGGTAGGCGCGATCGAAGGCGTGGCCGGCCCCGAGGCCGCCAACAACGCCGCGGTGACTGCCACGCTGGCGCCGCTGCTCACGCTGGGCATCCCGACCTCGAACACCACCGCGATCCTGCTGGCGGCGTTCCAGAACTACAACCTGCAGCCGGGCCCGATGCTGTTCCAGACCTCGGGCGACCTGGTGTGGGGCCTGCTGGCTTCGCTCTACATCGGCAACGTGATGCTGCTGGTGCTGAACCTGCCGGCCATCGGCCTGTGGGTGCGCATGCTGCGCATTCCCACGCCGCTGCTGTACGGCGGCATCCTGATCTTCGCGGGCCTGGGCGCCTACGGCATCCGCCAGTCGTGGTTCGACCTGCTGCTGCTGTTTGCCATTGGCGTGCTGGGCATGGCCATGCGCCGCTTCGACTTCCCCACCGCGCCGGTGATCGTTGGCATGATCCTGGGACCGATCGCGGAGAAGCAGTTGCGCAACGCGCTGTCGATCAGCCAGGGCGACTGGTCGATCTTCGTGACCCAGCCGATCTCGGCCACCATCCTGGCCATGACGGTGGCGGTGGTGCTGATCCCGCGCATCCTGGGCTGGCTGTCCCGGCGCTCGGCGCGCGGCGGAGTGGCTGACGCCACCGGTTGATTGGCGCAAAATGCGGGCAAGGCCCGGCACTCCAGGGTGCCGGGCCTTTTCGTTTGTGGCGCCGTTGCAGGCCATCGCATCGGCGCTGTTGTCCCTACATTCCGCTTCATCACAAGAACACCGCGCCGGCGCCCGCGCGCCAGGCCGCTGCAACATGCCCTCTCTTCTTCACCGCTGGCGTCCGGTCCTGCTGACGCTGCTGCTCGGCCTGGCCGCCGCGCTGCTCTGCACGCTGCTTCACACGCCCCTGCCATGGATGATCGGCCCGCTGCTGGCGGTGGCCACCGCGCGCATGCGCGGCGCCGACCTGCACGCGCCCACGCAGGCGCGCAACGCGGGGCAGTGGGCCATCGGGACTTCGCTCGGGCTGTACTTCACGTCCGACGTGGTGGAACGTCTGCTGGCGTTCCTGCCGTATATCGTGGCGGGTTCGCTGTTCGCGCTGGTGCTCGGCTGCGGCGGCGCCTTCCTGCTGCGCAGGAGCACGGGCGTGGCGTTCAAGACGGCGTACTTTTCCACCGCCATCGGCGGCGCTTCGGAGATGGCAAACCTGGCCGAACGCAACGGCGCGCGCATCGACCAGGTGGCCGCCGCGCATTCGCTGCG
The DNA here is from genome assembly GCF_000611145.1 of Cupriavidus sp. SK-3. Taxonomy (NCBI): domain Bacteria; kingdom Pseudomonadati; phylum Pseudomonadota; class Betaproteobacteria; order Burkholderiales; family Burkholderiaceae; genus Cupriavidus; species Cupriavidus sp. SK-3. The sequence continues at coordinate 19,091 of NZ_JFJV02000135.1, forward strand.
CGTGCTGATGGTGGTGGTGGCAGTGCCCGCGCTGTTCCAGTACGGCGGCATCCACGGGCTCGATCCCTATATCCCCGGTCCGCGCACGGTGGACTACCTGGGGCTGCTGGGGCTGATCGCGATCACCGTCAGCGCAGCGCTGGTGCTCAAGCGCTTCAACCTGCCCAATCCCTTCGTGATCGGCACGCTGCTGGCGGCAGCGGTGCTGACCGCCTCGGGCGTGGAACTGTCGGCCATCCCCACCTGGATGAGCCGCGCCGGCCAGTTGCTGATCGGTGTCTCGCTGGGCGCGCGCTTCTCGCGCGACTTCCTCCACACGGCGCCACGCTTTCTCACCGGCGTGGCGCTGTACACGCTGGTCGCGCTGGTGCTCTCCGCGCTGTTCGGCTGGGCCCTGTCGGCGCTGTCCGGCGTGCATCCGGCCACCGCCATCCTCGGCACCACGCCCGGCGGCATCGCGGAGATGTGCATCACCGCCAAGGTGCTGGAACTGGGCGTGCCGCTGGTGACGGCCTTCCACGTCATCCGGATGGCGTTCGTGGTGCTGTGCACCGGCCCCCTGTATCATTGGCTCAAACATCGCGCCGCGCCGGAGGAGACGGAATAGCAACCTGGCCCGGCCCCACCCCAGACAAACGGGAGTGCCATGCCAGAGTCAATGCCAAGACCCAAGCCGGAATCCAGCCTGACGCTTGCCGATATCGACGGCACCTTGCAACGCGTACTGGCGCCGTGGGTGCGCCAGCTCGGCCTGCGTGCCGAGGCCGTTGATGCGCAGGGCGTAACACTGCGCCTGCCTTTCGACGAATCGTTTCGCCACGCGGGTGGCGTGGTGTGCGGCCAGGTGCTGATGGCCGCCGCCGATACCGCCATGATCGTGGCGGTCGCCAGCGCGGCGGGCGGCTTCCGCCCCATGACCACCGTCACGCTGACAACCAACTTCATGCGCCCGGTGATCGACGGCGACGTGCTGGTACGCGCCAATGTGCTGCGTCTGGGCAAGACCGTGGTGTTCGGCGAAATCGAGCTGACCGGCACCGACGGCAAGCTGGCCGTGCAGGCCACCACCACTTATGCGCTGCTGTGAGCGGCGCCATCACTGAAGCCATCACTGAATTGCATGCAATCCATGTATGAGCCCCGCAGCGCAGTAGCTCCTGCTTCCGTCCAGCCCGCCGCGGCAGCCTCTCCGTTCGACCAGGTGGTGTTCGCCGGCGGCGGCAACCGCTGCTGGTGGCAGGCGGGCTGGTGGGATACGGTGGCGCCCGAGCTGGGCCTGCGCCCGCGCGTGATCACGGGCATTTCCGCCGGTGCCGCCACGGCCTGCATGGTCTACACGCACGACTCCCGCGAGGTGATGGCGTACTACCGCAAGGTGCTTGCCGGCAACCGGCGCAATGCCTACTGGGGCAACCTGCTGAACAAGCAGCGCGTGTTCCCGCACTACGGGATCTACCGCACCGCGCTGCTGAGCATCTTCGGCGAGGGCCGCCTGGCGCGCTTGCAGGCGGCGCCGGAAATCCGCATCGGCGTGGCCCATATCCCGCGCTGGAGCGGTCCGCGGCTGGCGGTCATGGCTGGCCTGGTGGCCTACAACATCGAGAAGCACTGGCTCAAGACGCTGCACCCGCGGCTGGGCCGCAAGCTGGGCTTCCATCCGGAGTTCGTGCGCGCGCAGGACTGCGGCTCGCCCGAGCAACTGGCCGACCTGTTGCTGCAATCTTCCTCGACGCCCCCCTTCACGCCGGTGCTCCGGCGCGACGGCCGGCCCGTGCTCGATGGCGGCATGGTCGACAACGTGCCGGTCGACGCGCTCGACGCAACGCCCGGCGACGTACTGGTGCTGGTGACGCGGCTCTATCCGCGTCCACGGCGCTTTGTTCTGCAACACGGCGCGCAGCGCCGGCTCTACCTGCAACCTTCGCAACGGGTACCGATCTCGAGCTGGGACTACACCCAGCCCGGCGCGATGACCGGTGCCTACGATCTCGGCCGGCGCGACGGGGAAACCTTTCTGCGCGAATGGCCGTCTGTCCTGAAGACGGAGCTTGGCACCGCCGCGTAGCGTTCAACCAGCGCGACGGCCGCCCTAGCGGCTCCGTCATCACGATGTGCAATGCGGCCTTCGCGCCGCAACAGGAGGCATTGATGACGAAACGCCAGGCAAGACCCACGACCGAGCGCCGCAGCGCGCGCAGGGCGACATCCGAGCAAGCGGTGGAGCACGTCCCCCGCCGCGGCAAGCGCAAGACCGGCGCGCAGCGTGAAGCGGACTTCGTGGTGATCGGCGCCGGCTCGGGCGGAGTGGCGGCGGCGCGGCGCGCGGCCTCGCACGGCGCGCGCGTGGTGCTGGTGGAGCGCGATGCCATCGGCGGCACCTGCATCAACCGCGGCTGCGTTCCCAAGAAAATGCTCTCGTATGGCGCCAGCCTGGCCGCCGTCCTGTCGGGCTGCCTGTCGCACACCGGCGGCAAGGAGGACTGGAGCGATGCCATCGTGCGCGTCAACGCCGAGATGGCGCGGCTGCACGTGGCCTATACGCACCGCCTGCAGGAAGCCGGCGTGGAACTGCTGCGCGGCGATGCCACGGTGATCGCGCCGGACCAGGTGCAGGTGGGCGCGGAGGTCATCCAGGCGAAACGCATCCTGATCGCCACCGGCGCGCGGCCGCGTGCCTTGCCGGTGCCGGGCTTTGATCTCGCCTGCACCTCCGACGACATCTTCACCTGGCAAAGCCTGCCGGCTTCGCTGGTGGTGATCGGGGGCGGCTACGTGGCGGTGGAACAGGCCTCGATCCTGTCGCGCTACGGCGTCAAGGTGGAGATGCTGGTGCGCGGGGAACGCCTGCTGCCGCGCTTTGACCGTGAAGTTGCCGAGGCACTGGCCGAGGCACTCGCCGCCAAGGGCGTGCGGCTGCATTTCAATACCGAGGTAACGCTGCTGAACCAGGCCAACGGTGCCATCGATGTGTGCTACCGGCAGCATGGCGATGGCGGCAATGGCAACACCGGCAACGGTGGCAAGGACCGCATCCAGACCGTGCGCGCGCAGGCAGCGCTGGCTGCCATCGGGCGCGACCCGCATTGGGACGGGCTCGGCCTGGAGGCGCTTGGCGTGCAGAAAGACGAGCGGGGCGGCATCCAGGTGGACCGCTCGTTCCGCACCAAGGTGCGTGCGATCCACGCCATCGGCGATGCCATCGACGGCCTGCACCTGACACCGGTGGCCAGCGCGCAGGGCCGCTGGCTGGCGGACCGCCTGTTCGGCCGCCGCGGCGACCGATCGGATTTCGACCTGGTGCCTACCGCGGTGTTCTGCGAGCCGGCCATCGGCAGCGTGGGCCTGAGCGAGCAGGCCGCCATCGAGGAGGCCGGCAAGCCGGAGCGCATCCACACCGTGGTGCGCCGCTTCGTCTCGCTGGAGAACCGCTTCGCCGGCAGCGAGCAGGCGTCCATGGTCAAGCTGGTGGTGAATGCGCGCAGCGGCCGCGTGCTGGGCGCGCACATGATGGACAACGCCGCGCCGGAAATCGTGCAGGCGTTCGCCGTGGCGCTGCGGCTGGGAGTGAGGCTGTCGCACCTGCAGACCACGGTGCAGTTGCATCCGACCGTGGCCGAGGAACTGTTCGGCTGAGCGCCCCCCCGGACTCAGGCCGGCGCGGCTTCCTGCGCCGGCCTGGCGCCATCGCACGGATCGGCCCGCTTGTGCGCGGGCACCAGCACCACGCGGTCGTAGGCGCCGATTTCGTGGCCGCTGGCCTGCTCCAGGTAGCCCACGCTGTAGATGCTGCCCGGCTCGGCGGCGAGCCAGCGCGGCGCGCCCACGTCGCGCCGCACATGGCCGTTGCCGGCGATCAGCACCGCGCCGCGTTCGGCGTATTCGCGCATCGCGGCCGCCATCACCGCATCGCGCGCGGCCTGGGCATCGAGCATGCCTGGCAGCATGGCCTTGGGGAAATTGCCGCAATGGCCGCGGTCGAGCACCGCGGTCTGTTCCGTCACGATGTCTTGGGGCAAGGGCGCGGCAAGGCCGAGGCGCTTGCGCTCGGCCGCATCGAATACGCCATCGAGCCCACCGCGCACGATGCGCCCCGCATCCGCCCGCGACAGGTTGGCCGCCACCAGCGGCAGGTCATAGCGCAAGGCCAGCGCCACCACCGGCGTGTAAAGCTCCCACTGCCAGTTCTTGGCGCCCGCCTGCGCCACCACATACGCTGCGTCACCGGGGCGCTCGCGGCGGGCGCGGTCGATATCGGGCTGGCGCTCGCGGTCGAACTGCTCCATTGCGATGGCCGGGCGCCAGCCCGCTTCGAGCGCGCTCGACAAGGCAAGCAAGCGCCGCTTCTGGCCATCGGCGTTGTCGTGGACCTCGCCCAGCAGCACGTAGGTTTTACCGGTGAACTGGTGCGCGACGTCGCCAGCCACGGCGGCCGGTGGCGTACCCGCGCAGCCGGCGAGCGCGGCAAGCAAAGCGGAGGCGAGCGCCACGCCGGCGGCGCGGGCAATGGCAAGGCGTGAGCGAGTCTGCATGGCGGCGGTAATCCTGGTTTCTGCGGTTTTTTGCCTGTGGTCCGCGGGCATGCCGCGGACCTGCCTATTATTGCCGAGTTGCCGCTTCCGGCACATAGACCATCGAGCCATCCTTCAGCCGATAGGCAACGCCGGCCTTGGTGCCATCCCCGCTGCCGACTTGTCCGCTCGCCTGGTAGCGCACGACCTTCTCGCCCTGCTTGGAGACGATCTCCATATTCGGCTTGCCGGGATTGGTGATGACGGTGACGTCCGCATGCGTGAACGCGTTCATCGGATTCTGCGCGATCGCCACCAGCAATGCGGCGATCACCACCAGGAACACGTCGATCAGGTTGACCACGGACAGGATGGGATCGTCGGCTTCGCTTTCTTCCAGGAACTTCATGCGTCCACCTCCCACTGCGGCTGGTGCTTGCCCAGCCACACCAGTTCCTCGGCCAGCCAGCGGCGCCGCACATTGACCACCCAGAACGTGATGCTGGCGGCGATCAGCGCGAGGATCACGGCAGAAAAGGCGATGGTGAGGTTCTCGCCCACGTTGGCGAGGTTGCCGCCCGACAAGCCTTTCAGCGCCGGCCCCATCGGGATCATGGTGGCTACAAGCCCCAGCATGGGCGCCACGCGCGTGGCGATGCGCGGCCACTCCAGCAACCGGTGCGCGGTCACGTCGAGCGTGTCCGGGTCCTTCACGCGATGGCGCAGCGCATACGCCACCAGCACGTAGCCGCGGCCGGTTTCGATCGTGTTGCGGCGGCGCTGCCAGCCTTGCATGGCGAACTCGCCGAGCGCCCAGAAGGCGTAGAGGAACAGCAGCCCGATCAGGGCAAGCGTCGGGTACAGGAACAACTGGCCGACGTCATACATCAGGGTTTCAAGCAGGGTAGGGGTCATGATGCCTCAGTGGGGTTTTGTCGGATTCCGGAAGCGTGGTGCGGCGCTGGCGCGGCGCCGCGCGCTGAGGGCGCCGCCGAGCACGGCCCCGGCCAGCGCGATGCCGGCGGCGAGCCACGACAGCACCGGCACGAGCGCCGCGGCGGGCGGCTTGCGCCCCCCC